>NZ_JAKQYH010000071.1:0-41876 GCF_022343545.1 Streptomyces arenae | reverse complement strand
GTCCAGCAGCTGGTGTGCCGCGGACGCCGGGCGGGCGGGGTTTGTCGGGGTCGCCACCGGTGCCGAGGTGGTCGGGGCCGGGGCGGTCGGGGTCGAGGCCGACGCGGTGGCCGGGCCGGTCGGGGTGGCCTGGCCGGTCGGGGCGGGGCGGGCGCTGGAGAGCACGGTGGGGGCGGGGCCGGCCGGGCCCGGAGCGGCGGTGCCGCCCAGCGCGTACGCGCCGACCGGGACCGCCGCCAGCGCCGCCAGCGCCGCCCCGGTCACGCCCCTCCGGCGGCGCCGCTCCACCAGGCCCCGCCGGCGGATCTCCGGGTACGGCACCGGCGACGGCCGTACCCGCGCCGCGTCCCCGGCCAGCAACCCCCGCAGGCGCTCCTCGAAGTCCGGCTCCGCTCCGCCGCCCTGCGTCTCTTCGCTCACCTGGTGCCTCCCTGCGCGGGCGTCGCGTGGCTCATGGCCTGCGCGAGCCCCGGAATCGTACGCAACTTGGCCAGGCCCTTGGACGCCTGGCTCTTCACGGTGCCCGGGGAGCAGCCGAGCACGTCGGCGACCTCCGCCTCGGACAGGTCCTCCCAGTACCGCAGCACCACCACCGCACGCTGCCTGGGCGGCAGTTGGGCCAGCGCGGCGAGCAGGGTGCCGCGCTCGTCGGCGCGGGTCACGGCGTCGTCGTACTGCGCGCGCTCCGGTGGCGCGGCGGTCAGCGCCTCGGTGACCCGGCGTTTGCGGAACCTGTCGCTGTTGCAGCTGACCAACATGCGGCGGACGTAGGCCTCCGGGCGGTCGGTCCGTGAGACGCGGCGCCATGACCGGTACGCCTTCGCCAGCGCGGTCTGCGTGAGGTCCTCCGCGTGGTGTGGATCTCCGGTGAGCAGATAGGCGGTCCGGACCAGATGGGTCCACCTCGCTCTGACGAATTCCTGGAACTGGGCCTCTAGTTCGGCCTGCATCGGGCCACCCCCTCGCCCTCCAGACCACCGGAGGCCCCGATTCGGTTGCCCTGCGGGCGGGGTGGCGCGGGCCGCCCCTAGGCGGGGGTTCTGAGCCGGCGGAACTCGATGGTGTCGTACGCCGTTCGCGTGCCCGTCTCGTACAGCACCCCCACCGTGCCCTTGGCCACCTCCACCAGGTCCGAGTAGGCCGCCTTGAGGCCGGAGAGGGTGGTGACCCGGTCGAAGGTGATGCCCTCGTCCGTGCTGGTCCACAGGGCCATGGCCTTGCGGGCCGTCGGCACCGAAGGGGCCGAGAACAGCAACGGTGCGTCGGTGCCCGGCAGTTGCAGGACCGATCCCTCGACCACGGGGACCTGCCGGAGCGTCGGCTGCACGGTGAACCCGGCGTCCAGGGTCTCGGCGCCGTCGCTGGACCAGGCGTTGAGCCGGTTGCCGGGGCTGGAGCCGTTCTGGTCACGGGCGTTGAAGTAGAGGCGGCCGTCGGGCAGCTCGGCGGCGGTGGTCTCGTTGGCGTTGTCGTGACCGCTGTAGGAGTCGTCGACGAACCCGAGGTGCCAGCTGCGGCCGTGGTCGTCGCTGTAGAGGGCGTGGCCGCCGTAGTACCTGGCCTCCCGGCCGGTGTCCGGGGAGCCGGCGCGCGGGGCGGCGGAGTGGTCGGCGGCGACCACCAGGCGGCCGCGGTGCGGTCCCCGGGTGAGTGCGACGGCGTGGCCGGGGCCGGTGGCGTACCAGCGCCAGCCGGCCGGTTTCACCTGGGCGGTGATCTCGTGCGGGCCGGTGAAGTGGCGTCCGTCGTCCCGGCTGCGCTGCACGAACACCCGGCGGCTCTGCTCCCTGGTGACCTGGCCGCGCATGATCTGGTCCTCGCTCACCGAGCCGTCGTTGTAGGAGGTCACGAGGACGACGTCGCCGCTGACCGGGTCGACGACGGGCGCCGGGTTGCCGCGGGTGTTCCCCTTGCCGTCGGCCACCACCCGCAGCGGGTCCCAGGTGCAGCCGCCGTCGGTGGAGCGTCTCAGTACGACGTCGATGTCACCGCTGTCACCGGTGGTGGAGTGCCGGCCCTCGGCGAAGGCGAGCAGGGTGCCGTGCCAGGTGCGGACGACGGCCGGGATGCGGTACTGGGCGTAGCCGTTCTCGCCGGAGACGTAGGGCACGGAGGACTCGCAGGTGGCCGCCCAGGCCCTGGGCCCGGCCGTGAACGCCCCGAGAAGCAGGGAGCCGGCCAGGGCGATTCGGCCGGCGCGGGTCACAGGAGACACATGGGTCACTCTTCCATGTTCCGCCCGCCCGCCTTCCCCGCACTCCCACAACGACCGAACGGGTCACGCGGTTTGGCGGCCCGTCAGGTCCGCCCGCCGGTCAGGAGGGGGTGCGGGCGGCGGCCAGCAGCCGGGTGACGTCGTCCGCGCAGATGGTGAGGGCCGCGCCGACCGTGCCGAGGACCTCGCGCTCCGGGTGGGTGTAGGGGCCGTCGGCGAGGGCGATCCGGGCGCCCTGGAGGAGCAGGGACTCGCGTCCCGCGGGGGCGAGATGCGGGGCCAGCGGGTCGAGTGCCTCGTGCAGCTCTATGGCGAGGCTCGCGCCGCCCGGCTGCTCGAAGACCCGGCCGGTGTCCGCGGCGAGGGCGTCCACGAGGGCGCCGAGCTGGTCCTCCGTGGCGTCCTCGAAACCGGCGGCGCGCACCGCGACCGCCGCCGCCTCCAGGGACGCACGGGAGCAGGTGCCGCCCGCGGCGAGCACGGCGAGGGCGACGGTGTGCACGGCGTCGCGGAGCATCGCCGAGAAGCGGGAGGTGGTGGGGTGGTCGAGGACGTCGGTGCCGTAGTGGTGGCGGCAGGCGGCGCACTCCACGACCGGGCCGGTGGTGCCGCGGGGCAGCACGGGCACGCCGAGCAGGGTGAAGCGGCGGCGGCCGGTGAGCCGCTGGTAGTTGCGGTCGCCCCCGCAGCCCGGGCAGAAGAACTCGCCGTCGCCCACGGGTGTCCATGCGGTGCGGGTGCCCAGAATGCGGGCAGGCCTGACGTCTCGGCCGTCTCGTCCCCGTACTGGCAGCACGTCGCACCTCCGTAACGCCGTGGCAACATCGCCACCGCTGGCGTGATGTTAGCCACAGGGAGGAGGTGGAGTCAGTACCGCGTACGAGACCTTTCCGTGATCTTCATGGCCGGATGGCCGAGAAACAGCGGGACCCTGATCGCCGTATGCGGTGATCAGGGTCCCTAAACCGCCGGTCAGGGGGGTTATCGTGCCGCGCGGTTGACGGCGGAGACGACCGCCTTCAGCGACGCACGCGTCGTGTTCGCGTCGATGCCGATTCCCCACAGAACCTTGCCGTCGATCGCGCATTCGATGTACGAGGCGGCCTGCGCGGAGGCGCCCTCGCTCATCGTGTGCTCCTGGTAGTCCAGCAGCCGTACGTCGATGCCCAGACCCTGCAACGCGTCGAAGAACGCGGAGATCGGGCCGTTGCCGGAGCCGGCCAGGACGGTGTCCTCGCCGTCGACGGTGGCCTCGACGGTCAGGGTGTCCACGCCGTCGGTGTCGGTGGTCGACTGGCCCGTCCTCACCTGGACCCGGCCCCAGGGGTTCTCCGGGTTGGGCAGGTACTCGTCCTGGAAGACCGACCAGATGTCGGAGCCGGTGACCTCGCCGCCCTCGGCGTCCGTCTTGGCCTGGATGATCTTCGAGAACTCGATCTGCATCCGGCGCGGCAGGTCCAGCTTGTGGTCGTTCTTCAGGACGTACGCGATACCGCCCTTGCCGGACTGCGAGTTGACCCGGATGACCGCCTCGTAGGAGCGGCCGACGTCCTTCGGGTCGATCGGCAGGTACGGCACCGCCCACTCGATGTCGTCGACGGTGACGCCCTTGGCGGCCGCGTCGGCCTCCATGGCGTCGAAGCCCTTCTTGATGGCGTCCTGGTGGGAGCCGGAGAAGGACGTGTAGACCAGGTCGCCCACGTACGGGTGGCGCGGGTGGACCTCCATCTGGTTGCAGTACTCCCACACCCGGCGGATCTCGTCGATGTCGGAGAAGTCGATCTGCGGGTCGACGCCCTGCGAGAACAGGTTCATGCCCAGCGTGACCAGGTCGACGTTGCCGGTGCGCTCACCCTGTCCGAACAGGCAGCCCTCGACGCGGTCGGCGCCGGCCATCAGCGCCAGCTCGGCGGCGGCGACGGCGGTGCCGCGGTCGTTGTGCGGGTGGACGGAGATGCAGACGTGCTCGCGGCGCGACAGGTTGCGGCCCATCCACTCGAAGCGGTCGGCGTGCGTGGACGGCGTCGAACGCTCCACCGTGGCCGGCAGGTTGAGGATGATCTCGCGGCCCGGACCCGGCTGGTAGACGTCCATGACCGCCTCGCAGACCTCCAGCGCGAAGTCCAGCTCGGTGTCGGTGAAGATCTCGGGGCTGTACTGGTAGCCGAACTCGGTCTCCGGACCCAGCAGCTTCTCCGCGTACTCCATCACCAGGCGGGTGCCGTCGACGGCGATCTGCTTGATGTCGTCCTTGGAGCCACGGAAGACCACCCGGCGGAAGACCGGGGCGGTGGCGTTGTACAGGTGCACGGTGGCCCGCCGGGCGCCCTTCAGCGACTCCACGGTCCGCTCGATCAGGTCCTCGCGGGCCTGGGTCAGTACGGAGATCGTCACGTCGTCCGGGATCGCGCCCTCTTCCTCGATGATCGAGCGCACGAAGTCGAAGTCGGTCTGGCCGGAGGCGGGGAAGCCGACCTCGATCTCCTTGTAGCCCATCTTGACCAGCTGGTCGAACATCCGGCGCTTGCGCTCGGGCGACATCGGGTCGATCAGGGCCTGGTTGCCGTCGCGCAGGTCGGTGGAGAGCCAGCGGGGAGCCTGGGTGATCCGCTTCCCGGGCCAGGTGCGGTCCGGGATGTCCACCTGCTCGTAGCGGCCGTACTTGTGGATCGGCATGGTGCTGGGCTGCTGGCGGTTCGCCATGATTGCGGGGCTCCTAGTGGGTGTCCGGAAGGACGGCCGACGACGCAACACGAAGCTCCGCGGGGAGGGAGTCGACCTGGACTACAGGCCCTCGCCGCGGCAGCTAAGAAGAAGCAGCCCGAAACGCATGATGCTCCGCATGCTAGTCGAGCCCCTTCGGACGCGGGGCGCCGTATCAGTATGCGGGACCGTGCGGAGAAATAGGACAAAACGTGCGCCATACCACCCTCCCTCACGGAGCGTGGTCAATTGTCACGGTATTTCACCAATCATGGTTGCAGGTAGTGACAGCCGTGTGACCCGGTGCGAAGGTGCGGTGCATGACGACCAACGGGGGCTCTGAGCCCGTCATCCGCCGCACGCCCGTCTTCTGCGGGATCGTGCCGCCGCACATCCTGGACCACCTCGCCCAGCACGAGGACCAGTCGCTCTCCGACGCGGCGCTGCGCACCCTGCAGCACGACGCCGCCGCCCGCACCCGCCGCCGCGTGACCGCGGTCCGCACCCTGGCGGCCGCCGCCGCCCCGGCTGCCGCCGACAGCACGCCCCACCGCACGATCTACGACGCCGGCCACCGCACCGACCTCCCCGGCACCGAGGTCCGCGCGGAGGGCTCCGAGCCCGGCCAGGACGCCACGGTCAACCGCGCCTACGCGGGCCTCGGCGCCACCTTCGACCTGTACCTGAAGGCGTACGCGCGCGACTCCATCGACGGCGAGGGCCTGCCGCTGAACGCGAGCGTCCACTACGACGTCGACTACGACAACGCCTTCTGGAACGGCGAACAGATGGTGTTCGGCGACGGCGACGGCGAGATCTTCACCGACTTCACCAGCTCCGTGGACGTCATCGGCCACGAGCTCACGCACGGCGTCACCCAGTACACCGCCAACCTGGAGTACTACGGGCAGTCCGGCGCCCTCAACGAGTCGGTCTCCGACGTCTTCGGCTCGCTCATCAAGCAGTACTCCCTCGGGCAGACCGCCGACCAGGCGGACTGGCTGATCGGCGAGGGCCTGCTCGCGCCCGGCGTGCACGGCGTGGCGCTGCGCTCGATGAAGGCCCCGGGCACGGCGTACGACGACCCGCGCCTCGGCAAGGACCCGCAGCCCGCGACCATGCGGCACTACGTGCGGACCAGCCGGGACAACGGCGGCGTGCACATCAACTCCGGCATCCCCAACCACGCCTTCTACCTGGTCGCCACCGCCCTCGGCGGCAACGCGTGGGAGAAGGCCGGGCAGATCTGGTACGACGTGCTCACGGGCGGCGAACTCGCCTCGGACGCCGACTTCGCGGACTTCGCGAAGCTCACCGTGGCGGCGGCCAAGGCCCGCTACCAGGACGGCGCGGAGACCAAGGCGGTGCTCGGCGCCTGGGCACAGGTGGGGGTGCCGACCGCCTGAATCCGTACTACACAGGGACCCATGCGTATTCAGGTGAGGCGTACGGGCGGGTTCGCGGGCATCGAGCGCCGGGCCGAGGTGGACACCTCCGGCCGGCCCGACGCCCATGAGTGGCAGGCCCTGGCCGAGCAGGCGCTCGCGGCCGGCCGGGGCACGCCACCGCCCGGGGTGCCGGACGGGTTCGCGTACGAGATCACGGTGGACGGGCGGACGGTGTACGCGGCCGACCCGCGGCTGACGGACGGACAACGCGAACTGATCTCACGGGTGCTGAAGGAAGGCGCGTGAACCGGTCGGGTAACGGGTAGGTCCCGCGCGGGTGTTGGCAGCATGCGACAGTTCACGCCAGGGCGTTGACTTCTGTTACCGGGGGTAAGGATGATCCCGGCCATGGCGACTGACGCGGTCCATCCGACCCCCTCCCTCCCCCGCTTCCCGGACGGCTTCCTCTGGGGTGTGTCGACCTCGGCCCATCAGATCGAGGGCGCGGCCGACGAACGCGAGCCGTCCGTGTGGGACGCGTTCGAGGCGGAGCCCGGCCGGATCAAGGACGGCTCGACGGCGGCGGTGGCCTGCGACCACGTCCACCGCCACCGCGAGGACGTGGCCCTGCTGGCCGGCCTCGGCGTGGACGCGTACCGCTTCTCCTTCTCCTGGCCCCGGGTGCGGACGGCGGGCGGCCTGGACTTCTACGACCGGCTCGTCGACGACCTGTGCGCGGCGGGCGTACGGCCGGTCCCCACCCTCTTCCACTGGGACCTGCCGTCCGCCCTGGAGGAGAAGGGCGGCTGGCTGGAACGGGACACCGCCGCCCGCTTCGCCGACCACGTCTCGACGGTCGCGGACCGGCTCGGCGACCGGGTCAAGAAGTGGATCACCCTCAACGAGCCCGCCGAACACACCTTGTTCGGCCACGCGCTGGGCGCCCACGCCCCCGGCAGGCGGCTGATGTTCGACGCCCTGCCGGTCGCCCACCACCAGCTTCTCGCGCACGGTCTGGCGGTACGGGCGCTGCGCGCGGCCGGCGCCGGCGACATCGGCATCGCCAACTCGCACGGCCCGACCTGGCCGGCCTCGCGGGAGCAGCCGGACCTGGAGGCGGCCGCCTTCTACGACCTCCTCCTCAACCGCCTGTTCGCCGAGCCGGTCCTGCTCGGCGAGTACCCCGACGGCATGGGCGACCTGATGCCCGGCGACGTCGCGGCCGACCTGAAGGTGATCGCCGAACCGCTGGACTGGTACGGCGTCAACTACTACTCCCCCACCAAGGTGGGCGCCCCGCAGGGCACCGAGATCGAGTTCGGCGGGCTCACCCTCCCCGCCGAACTCCCCTTCTCCGTACAGGACATCGAGGGCGTCCCGGTGACGGACTTCGGCTGGCCGGTGGTCCCCGAGGGCCTCACCGAACTCCTCACCGGCTTCCGCGACCGCTACGGCGACCGGCTCCCGCCCGTCGTCATCACCGAGAACGGCTGCTCGTACGAAGGCCTCGACGACCAGGACCGGATCGCCTACCTGGACGGCCACATCCGGGCGCTGCACAAGGCGATCGAGGCCGGGGTGGACGTGCGCGGCTACTTCGTCTGGTCGCTCCTCGACAACTTCGAGTGGGCGGAGGGCTACGAGCGCCGCTTCGGCCTGGTGCACGTCGACTACGCGACCCGGACGCGGACGCCGAAGTCGTCGTACGGCTGGTTCCGGGACGCGCTGCGGGCACAGAGATGACGACGACCCGCGACCCGGCCGGGGAGCCGGCCGCCCTGGCGGAGCCGGTGGCGCGGGTCGGCCGGTCCTGGACCTGGGCGCTGTGTCTCGCCAACGGGGCGATCTGGGTGGGCTGGTACGGCCCCCTGCAGATCCTGCTCGCCTCCCAGGCCGAGGACTTCGCGCCCGGCACGGGGATGTCCAAGGAGACGGTGCTGGCCTGGGTGACGGGCGCCGGCGCCGTGGTCTCCCTGCTGGCGAACCCGCTGTTCGGGGCGCTGTCGGACCGGACGACGTCCCGGTGGGGCCGGCGCACCCCGTGGATCGTCGCCGGTACGGCGGGCGGGGCGCTGTCCCTGCTGCTGCTCGCGGGCGCCGGCGGCACGGGGACGATGGTGCTCGGCTGGTGCCTGGTCCAGCTGACGCTGAACGCGGCGTTCGCGGCGGTGACGGCCGCGGTGCCGGACCGGGTGCCGCGGCTCCAGCGCGGCTCGGTGGGCGGCTGGCTGGGCGCCGCGCAGATCCTCGGGGTGGTCGGCGGCACCGGTCTCGCGACGGCCGCCGGAGGTGTCGCGGCGGGCTATGCGGCGTGCGCGGTGTTCACGGCGGTGGGCGTCCTGCCGTACGTGCTGCGCCACCCGGATCTGCGGCTGGCGCCGGCGGACCGGCCGCCCTGGTCCTGGCGGGGCTTCCTCACGGGCTTCTGGCTGAGCCCGCGCCGCCACCCGGACCTGGGCTGGGCCTGGCTGACCCGTTTCCTGATCAACCTCAGCAACGCGCTGGTGCTGCTGTACCTCCTGTACTACCTGCGGGACCGGCTGCACCACCACGACCCCGAACAGGGCGTGCTGGTCCTGACCGCGGTGAACGGGCTGACGCTGCTGGCGACCGTCGTGGTCGGCGGGGTCTGGTCGGACCGGGTGGGGCGGCGCAAGCCGTTCGTGGTCTGGTCGGGGATGCTGATGGCGGCGGCGACCGCGCTGCTGGCCGCATGGCAGACCTGGCCGGGCGCGATCGTCGCCGCGGCGCTGCTCGGCATCGGCTTCGGGGTGTTCACCTCCGTGGACTTCGCGCTGATGACGGACGTCCTGCCGAAGGCCCTGGACCGCGGCAAGGACCTCGGCGTGATCAACGTCGCCAACGCCCTGCCGCAGGTGGCGGCGCCCGCCCTCGCCGCGCCGATCGTGACGTACCTGGGCGGCTACCGGATGCTGTACTTGGTGGCGGCGGTGATCGGGCTGGCGGGGGCGGGACTGGTGGGGCGGATACGGGGGGTCGACTAGCCCCGAATACGGAGGGCGACCAGCCGCGAGTCCTACAGGGCTCCGGCGTCCCGGGCGGTCCAGACGCTGGGATAGATCGGCCGGAAGCCGAGGTCCCGGCGGATCCGCTGGTTCGACATGATCCCGAACCAGGGGTCGGGGTCGGTGCGGCCGTACAGGGCGGCGGGCACCTCGACGCCGTTGAGCCGGTGCAGCTCCACCGTCGTGACCGGGGCGTCGTCGGCGATGTTGTACACCGGGCCGTTCACCGCGGGCGCGTACAGCAGCCGCAGCAGCCCCTGCGCGACATCCGCGTGGTGGGCCATCTGGAGCCGCTGCGCGGGCGCCCAGTGCGCGGCCCAGTGCATGACGTTCGCGAGGTGCGGGTCGCCCTCGCCGTAGACGAAGGGCAGCCGTCCGATCCGTACCTCCATCTCCCCGCCGAGCGCGAGCAGTTCCCGCTCGGCGCTGATCTTGGACTCGGCGTAGGCGCCCCACATCTCGCCGCCGGGCCGGCTCTCGTCGTCCTCGGTCAGCGGACGGCCGCGTCCGGTGCCGTACACGTTCCCGGTGCTGACCTGCACGAACCGTCGTACCCCGGCGGCCCGGGCGGCCCGCCCCAGGGCCACGGCCGCGTCCCGGTTGACCGCCCAGGCCTCCTCGTCGGGAACGCCCCGGAAGGCGGCCGCCACGTTCACGACGGCGTCGGCCCCGGCCACCGCCTTGCCCAGCGCCTCCTCGTCCCGCAGGTCCCCGGCGACGACCTCGGCGCCCAGTGCCGCGAACGGCTCCCCGCGGGCCGCGTCCCGGACGAGGACCCGCACCTCCTCGCCCGGCTGCCGCTGTGCCAGCAGCCGGGGCACGAGCCGCCGCCCGACCTGTCCGGTGACACCGGTGACGAGAGTGATCATGGCCATCTCCTTCGTTCTGGTGCCACCACCCTCCGCCGCGCCGGCGGCCACCGGGAGAGACCTCCTGATCAGGGGATCGACGGTCCCTGGATAAGCCGGGCGCCCCGGGTCACCCTGGAGAGGTGAACCGTCCCGAACTCGCCGACTTCCTGCGCCGCGCCCGCACCCGCCTGGACCCCGCCGACGTGGGCCTCGCGCCCGGCGCCCGGCGGCGCACCCCCGGGCTGCGGCGCGAGGAGGTGGCCTCGCTGGCCGGCATGTCGGCCGACTACTACGCCCGTCTCGAACAGTCCCGGGGCCCGCGACCGTCCCGTCAGATGCTGACGGCACTGGCCCGCGCGCTGCGGCTGACCGAGGACGAACGGGACCACCTGTTCCACCTGGCCGGCGAGGAGCCACCGCGCCGGGCGGCGGCGAGCACCCATGTCGGCCCCGGTCTCCTCCTGGTCCTGGACCGGCTGCACGACACCCCGGCGCTGGTGACGACCGACTGCGGGGAGGTCCTGGCCCAGAACGCGCTGTCGCGGGCGCTGAGCGGGGACGTCCTGGCCCGGCCGCCGCGCGAGCGCAACCTGCTCCGCCGCTACTTCCTGGACCCGGCCTCCCGTGACCTCTTCCCGCCGGAGGACCGCCCGGCCCGGGCCCGCGAACACGTGGCGAACCTCCGCGCGGTGGCCGCGGCCCGCCCCACCGACCCCGCCCCGGCCGCCCTGGTCGCCGAACTCCGCTCCGGCAGCGAGGAGTTCGCGGAGCTCTGGGCCGCACACGAGGTGGCGGTGCGCCGCGCGACCAGGAAACGCTTCCTGCACCCCGCCGTCGGCCTCCTGGAACTCGACTGCGAGGTACTCCTCAACGCCGAGACCCACCAGCAACTCGTCATCCACACCGCCCGCCCGGGCACGGAGTCGCACGAACGCCTGCAACTGCTCAGGGTGATAGGCCTCCAGAACCTGACCCCCAGCCCCACCTGAAGGCAGCGAGGAGGCGGTACCCCGTGGGGACGCGTGGGGACGCAGGTGGACCGTGACCGGCAGATCCGCATCCGGGTCGGCGCCCCGTTCCGGGAGCCGTGACCGTCCGGACCGCGGGGCTGCCGGTCGGAGCCGTTCTCAGAACCCCAGGCGGCGCAGTTGCTTGGGGTCGCGCTGCCAGTCCTTGGCCACCTTCACGTGGAGGTCGAGGAAGACCGGGGTGCCGAGCAGGGCCTCGATCTGCTTGCGGCTCTTGATGCCGACCTCCTTCAGGCGCTTGCCCTTGGGGCCGATGATGATGCCCTTCTGGCTGGGGCGCTCGATGAACAGGTTGGCGTGGATGTCCAGGAGGGGCTTGTCCGCGGGGCGGTCCTCGCGCGGGAGCATCTCCTCGACGACGACGGCGATGGAGTGCGGGAGCTCGTCGCGGACGCCTTCGAGGGCCGCCTCGCGGATCAGCTCCGCGATCATGACCTGTTCGGGCTCGTCGGTGAGGTCGCCCTCCGGGTAGAGGGCCGGGCCCTCGGGCAGGAGCGGGACGAGCAGGTCGGCCAGCAGGCTCACCTGCTTGTCGCCGACCGCCGACACGGGGACGATCTCGGCCCACTCGAAGCCCAGCTCCTTGCCGAGCTGGTCGATCGCGATCAGCTGTTCGGCGAGGGTCTTGGAGTCGACGAGGTCGGTCTTGGTGACGACGGCGACCTTGGGGGTCTTCTTGATCCCCGCGAGTTCCTTCGCGATGAAACGGTCACCGGGACCGATCTTCTCGTTCGCCGGCAGGCAGAAGCCGATCACGTCGACCTCGGCCCAGGTGGTGCGGACCACGTCGTTCAGCCGCTCGCCGAGCAGCGTGCGCGGCTTGTGCAGGCCCGGGGTGTCCACGAGGATCAGCTGGGCGTCCTCCCGGTGCACGATCCCCCGGACCGTGTGCCGCGTGGTCTGCGGCTGGTTCGCGGTGATCGCCACCTTCTGCCCGACCAGAGCGTTCGTGAGGGTGGACTTGCCCGCGTTGGGGCGCCCGACGAAACAGGCGAAGCCCGCCCGGTGGACGGTCTCCGACGATTCCGACGGCTCGGCTGACTGGCTGCGAACGCTCATGCCCCCCATTCTCCCTGATCCACGACACCCCGCCGCACCGTGAGATCCCGGTAACCCGGACGCAACGAAACGTCACGGAAACACAGCCGTACGCGACCGGAAACGGGAACCGGTGACCCTCTGACGAGCCCCCACGACGTTGGAGACGCCCGTGTACCTCGCCGCCGCGCATGCCGACACCGGTGACACCGCCTGGCTGCTCGCCGCCACCGCCCTGGTCCTGCTGATGACCCCGGGCCTGGCCCTGTTCTACGGCGGTATGGTCCGCACCAAGAGCGTCCTCAACATGCTGATGATGAGCTTCGTGTCGATCGCCCTGGTCACGGTGGTGTGGCTGGCGGGCGGCTACTCGCTGGCCTTCGGGGACGACGCCTGGGCGGGGCTGATCGGCGGCCTGCGGCACGCGGGGATGAGCGGTCTCGGTCCTGACAGCGTCCAGGGCAGCGTCCCCACCCTCCTCTTCGCCACCTTCCAGCTCACCTTCGCGATCGTCACGGCCGCGCTGATCAGCGGCGCGGTCGCGGACCGGGCGAAGTTCGGGGCGTGGCTGGTGTTCGTGCCGGTGTGGGCGGTGCTCGTATACGTTCCCGTCGCGCACTGGGTGTGGGGCCCCGGCGGCTGGATCGTGCACCACCTGGGCGCCCTGGACTTCGCGGGCGGCCTGCCCGTCGAGATCACCTCGGGCGCCTCGGGTCTCGCGCTCTGCCTGGTCCTCGGCCCGCGGCTCGGGTTCAAGAAGGACGCGATGCGCCCGCACAACCTGCCGATGGTGATCCTGGGCGCCGGGCTGCTCTGGTTCGGCTGGTTCGGCTTCAACGCGGGCAGCGCGCTCGGCGCGAACGGTCTCGCCGCCGCCGCGTTCCTCAACACCATGGCGGCCGGCTGCACGGGCCTGCTGGGCTGGCTCTTCGTCGAGCAGAAGCGCGACGGCCACCCCACCACCCTGGGCGCGGCCTCCGGCGCGGTCGCGGGGCTGGTCGCGATCACCCCGTCCTGCGGCTCGGTCTCCCTGCTCGGCGCGCTCGTCGTCGGCCTCGCCGCGGGCGTGGTCTGCTCGTACGCCGTGTCCTGGAAGTTCAAGCTGGACTACGACGACTCGCTCGACGTCGTCGGCGTCCACCTGGTCGGCGGCGTCATCGGCACCCTCCTGATCGGCCTGTTCGCCGAGAAGGCGATGACCGGCGGCACCGAGGGTCTCCTCTACGGCGGCGGGCTCGCCCAGCTGGGCAGGCAGGCGGTGGCCGTCGTGGTCGTGGCCGGGTACGCCTTCACGGTGACGTACGGCATCGGCAGGCTGCTGGACCGGACGATGGGTTTCCGGGCCAGCCAGGAGCAGGAGCACACCGGCCTCGACCTTACGGTGCACGCCGAGACGGCTTACGATCACGGGGTCCTGGGCCATGGCGCCCCGGTCTCCCACTCCGTCCTCCCCGCCGCTCAGAAGGTCAGCACCCAGCCATGAAGCTCATCACCGCGATCGTCAAGCCCTACCGCCTCGACGCGGTGAAGACCGCGCTCCAGGAGCTCGGTGTGCACGGTCTGACCGTGACCGAGGCCAGCGGGTACGGCCGGCAGCGCGGCCACACCGAGGTGTACCGCGGCGCCGAGTACCGGGTCGACCTGGTGCCCAAGGTCCGCATCGAGGTCGTCGTCGAGGACGCCGACGCCGAACCGGTCATCGAGGCGGTGGTCAGGGCCGCGCAGACGGGGAAGATCGGGGACGGGAAGGTGTGGGCGCTGCCGGTGGAGACGGTCGTACGGGTGCGGACGGGCGAACGCGGCCCCGACGCGCTCTGAGACACCGGGCGGGCGACGGGAGGCCGCGGCCCCGGCGCAGCCGGGCGAAGAGCGTGCCCCCTGCCACCCCGGCGACGAACACCAGCGCCAGCACCAGCCACGGCAGGGCCAGGAAGGACGCGCTCGCCGACTCCGTGGTGCCGGTCGCGCTGGCCGTCAACGTCACCTTCCCCCAGTCCAGTTGGGGTGCGTCCGGCCAGGTGGCGGTGAGCCGGACCCGCTCCCCCGGCAGCAGTTCGGAGGGGACCTTGGTGAGGGTGCGGCTGAGCAGCGTACGGCCGAACAGTCCCTCCGCGCGCAGCCGCACCTTGGGGTTCAGGGTGACGTTCCCGGTGTTGTGCAGCGTGTAGGTGATGGTCGCCGTGCTGTCGCCGAGGCCGGGGACCAGCGGCTGGTGATGGCCGACGTGCACGTTCTCGACGGCGACGGCGGGCAGCGTCGGACCGTTCACCCGCAGGTAGACCCGGGCGCCGACGGCCCGCCGCACGCCGAGCGCGAGCGTGCCCGCGCCCGGGTCGACACGCTCGTCCAGGGCCACGATCGCACCCGGGTGGTCGCCGGGCTCCGCTCCCCGCGGCACCCGCAGCGTGAAGGGAACCGTCACCGTCCGGTGCGGGGGCACGGTGACCCGTGCCTTGGAGAGCTTCGCCCAGGCCCCCACCCCCCGCATCCTCTCCGTCACCGTGCGGACGGCGAAGCCACCGTCCCGCGCGGTGTTGTAGGCGTCGGCCGCGTACAGCCGGAAGGTCAGCGGCCTGCCGGTCTTGTTGGCGACGGCCACCTTGTCGGTGAGGGTCTGCCCGGGGTCGAGGGAGAGATAGAAGTACGGCCGCGCCGCGATCTTCGAGGCGACCGGGTAGACGGACCAGCTGCCGTTGTCGGCGGCGCGCGCGGGGGACGCCGTGAGGAGGGCGCCAAGGAGCAGGCTCAGGAGGAGGACATACGGCTTGGCGCGACGACGCATGGGTGCGGACCCCCGGTCGGAAGCGGTCGGAAGCGGCCGGAACGGCTGTGAGCGGGCGGTGGCCGGGTGGGTGGTGGCCGGGCGGGTGCGCGTCCGGCCATCACACGGTGGAGTCGGCTCAGGTGAGCGTCAGGGTGAGGACTCCGGAGTACGACCCCGGAGGCGTGAACGCCGGTACGTCCAGGGAGAGTCCGGCGTCGACGGTGAACTGGCCGCCGGTGAGCGCCCCGTCCGGGGCCGACGCGAGGGTCGCTCCGGAACCGCCGACGGTGCCCGCCGAACCGGCCGCGCAGGTGCTGGGGCTGCCCGCCTTGGTCGCGCAGGCGGGGGTCCAGCTGAGCCTGCCCGCGTCGATCTTGGCGCCGGGACCGGTGAAGTCGGTGACCTTGCCGGTGAGCGACCAGCCGGCCGGACCGCCACGGAAGTCCTTGACGGTGACGGTCCGCAACGCGCCGGTGGAGGCCCCGCCCTGACCGAAGTCGACCGCCGACAGCGCGACGGAGTCCCCGGCCTGGGACATGGACAGCGTCCCCGCCTTGACGGTGGTGGTCAGCTTCTGGCTGCCGTCCGGCACGGGGGTGGTGTCGTTCACGACGTAGGCGGCCGGCCCGGCCCCCAGGTCGTCGCTCCAGGCACTGCCCTCGTACGCCACGATCCCGGTCGTCGTCCTGTCGTTGACGACGAGGGGAGCGCTGAAACTGCCGTCGCTGCCCGCGGTGGCGGTCGCCGTGTCCGCGGTCTGGCCGGCGCCGGACCGCCCGGCGAGCGTCACGGTGGCGCCCGGGGTGAAGTTCTGCCCGCTGACGGTCACGCTGTCACCGGGGTTCCCGGAGGCCGAACCAAGGCTGATGGCACGGTTGTTGACCGGGGTGGTGGAGGTCGCCGTGACGGTCTCGGACACCGGGGCGGGCGGGTTGGTGACCGTGCACGGGGTGTCCAGCTCCAGGATGTAGCTGGTGTGGATGTTGTAGTCGCCGGGCGAGAGCGTGATGGCGCCCGGCGAGGTCACGGTGAACGTCCCGGTCATCGAGAACGACGGGAAGGTCCCGTAGCCGGGTACCGGGTCGTTCTTCTTCGGCCCGGTCACCGTCACGTCGCCCGTCTGCGCGCCGCCCAGGGTCACCTTGCCCGTCGGCGTCATGATGTCGGCCGGCAGGGCGAGGGCGGTGGGGTTGTTGGCGGCGGGCGTGACCACGGTGTAGGTCACGGTGACCGTGTCGCCGACCTTCGGGGCGGTGTTGTCCACCGCGATACTGGCGGTGGTGGTGCCGTCGATCGGCGGGAGGCCCGCGACGGCCGGCGGGATGCAGTGCGTGGCGAAGTCGACGTTCGTCCCGGCGGCACCGGCCGGGCAGGCCAGCGCGCCGCCCGCCGTGACCGCGAGCGCGGTCGCCCCGAACAGTGAGATCCAGCGCCACCGTCGGGATCTTCGTGATCCTGGGGGTGAACCCATCTTTGCCCCCTCCTGAGGGTTGCGGGCGCAGCGGCTCCTCTGCGCCGACAGGGGGCCATTGATGTGGAGGGCGCGTGAGAAGTCAATGGAGATGCCGCAGAAAACTGACGGTTCATCAGCTTCTGCGGCATCCGGAACGAACCCGTCAGCCGGCCGTCAGAAGACGAAGGGGCCGGGTGACTGGGCGGCGCTGGACGTACAGGTTACCGTCACGCCGAAGATGACCATCTTGAGCGAGCCGCCGTAGAAGTCGAGGCTGTCGCCGGAGGCCACGGTGCCGGGGAGCGGGCCGACGGTGACCGCGGAGCCGGCGGCCATGGCCGGGTTCACGGTGCCGCTGAAGACCCTGCTGGCTCCGGCCGAGTTGGACATGGTGAGCGTGGAGGCGATGGAGTTCGCCGACAGGGCCAGCGGGGTGGTGATCGCGCTGGAGGTGAGCGTGAGGGTGGCGGAGGTGCCGCTCTGGGTGGCCGTGAGGGTGGCCGCGCCACCGCCGAAGATGCCGCAGCTGGCGGTGACGGTCGCGGTGGTCGGGGTGACGGCGGCGGCCGAGGGCGCGAAGGCCAGCGCCGTTGCGGCGAGGGCCCCCGCCGCGAGTGCCGCACCGGTGGTGATTCGCTTCATGGGGACAGTGCTCCCTTCCCGTTGCAGGTTGCGTGGGAATGCCATGTGGGGATGGCGACGCCCCCGATTCGGGTGGATGCGGGCACACCGCGGGACGCCGTGTCCGACGCCCCGCCCAGATCTGACGGTCCGTCGGAACGTACGGTCCCCATTGATGCCCCAGCGCCACAGACCGACAAGGTTGAATTCCGGCCGACCTTTCCCCAGGGGGTGACCGAAGGGCACCGGGGCGCTGCGCGAAGGGGGGCGGCCGGAAGGGAGCGGCGGCGCCTTTACGGAGGGGCGGTTGCGGCGGTGGCGCGGCTGCGGGTGGGTGGGGGCTGGTCGCGCAGTTCCCCGCGCCCCTTGAGGTGGGACCAGTCGGAGTGGTTCGCAAACCGCTTGAGGTGGGACCAGTCGGAGTGGTTCGCAAGGGCTGCCGTCGGAGCGCGCGTGAGGGTCGAGCGACCACGACGGCGCCGCACCCGCCCGACACACCCTCACCCACCGGAGTCAACGAAGTCCCGCCCCTCCCCCGACGGAGTCAGCCGAGACCTCGCTGCCCGGCGGACCGAGTCGGGTGGGCGGGTGGAAAAGGACTAGGCAGGGACAGTGCGCCGAACCTCCCCGTCGGCCCCCGCCAGCAGCACCGGCGTCCCCGGCCCCCCGAGATCCCGCACCGCGGCCAGGTCCTCGGCGTCGATCTCCCCGGCCCCCGAGACGACCGCCGCCGCCTCCAGCGACTCCGCCCCCGACGCCACCGCCATCGCCACCGCCGTCCGCAGCGCGCTCAGCTTCAGCGAGGCCAACTCCACGGTCCCCGCCACATACGTACGGCCCGTGGAGTCCCGTACCGCCGCCCCCTCGGGCACCCCGTTGCGGGCCCGGGCCGAGCGGGCCAGGGTGACGATCTTGCGGTCCTCGGGGTCAAGCGCGTTGCTGTCGGTCATGCCCCCGAGCATACGAACCCCCCACTTGACCCGGTCAACCCGGAACCGACCCAGCCCGATCCGGTCCGCCCCTGTCCGACCCGGCCCGGTCCCGTTCACGGCCGGTCGAGACGCAGTCGCTCGGACCTCGGCAGTCCGGCCACGACGAGGTCGTATGAGTCCTCGATCAGTTCCCTCACCAGACGGTCGGGAAGCCCGCCGTCCACGGTCACCGTGTTCCAGTGCCGTTTGTTCATGTGGTAGCCGGGCGCGATCAGCCCCTCGTGGTCGGCGCGCAGCCGTACCGCGTCCTCGGGGTCGCACTTGAGGTTGACCTTGAGGGGCTTCGCGTCGATCCAGCTCAGCGCGAACATCTTGCCGAGCACCTTGAACACGGAGATGTCCGGGTTGAAGGGGAAGTCCTCCACGGCCGCGTTGAAGGACAGGCAGTGGGCGCGCAACTGGTCCGGGGTCACTCGGTGCCGTCCCCCTCCGGGTCGTCGGCCGCGGGCACCGGCTCCACCAGCACCGTCACGATCTTGTTCCGGCGGCCGGCGGCCGACTCCGCGGTCAGCGCCAGCTTGCGGCCGTCGGGGAGTTCGACCTGGGCGGAGGCCCCGGCGATCGGCACCCGGCCGAGCGCCTTGGCGAGCAGCCCGCCGACGGTCTCCACGTCCTCGTCGTCGTACTCGTCGAGCCCGTACAGCTCCCCGAGGTCGGTGATGTCGAGGCGGGCGGTGACCCGGTAGCGGTCCTCGCCGAGGTCGGTGACCGGCGGGAGCTCACGGTCGTACTCGTCGGTGATCTCGCCGACGATCTCCTCCAGGATGTCCTCGATGGTGACGATCCCGGCCGTGCCGCCGTACTCGTCGATGACGACGGCGACGTGGTTGCGTTCCTTCTGCATCTCGCGCAGCAGGTCGCCGGCGTTCTTGGTGTCGGGCACGAAGAACGCCGGCCGCATGGCGGTGGAGACCAGGTCGGACTCGGCGTCCCGGCTGATGTGCGTCTTGCGGACCAGGTCCTTCAGGTACACGATCCCGACGATGTCGTCCTCGCTCTCCCCGGTGACGGGGATCCGGGAGAACCCGGACCTGAGGGCGAGGGTGAGGGCCTGCCGGATGGTCTTGTACCGCTCGATGACGACGAGGTCGGTACGCGGCACCATGACCTCCCGCACCAGCGTGTCGCCCAGTTCGAAGACCGAGTGCACCATCCGGCGCTCGTCGTCCTCGATCAGCGACTCCTTCTCGGCGAGGTCGACCAGCGCGCGCAGTTCGGCCTCGGAGGCGAACGGCCCGCGCCGGAACCCCTTGCCGGGGGTGAGCGCGTTGCCGAGCAGGATGAGGAGATACGGGACCGGGCCCATGATCCTGGCCAGCGGCAGCAGCACGTACGCGGCGGCCGTGGCCGTGTTCAGCGGGTGCTGGCGGCCGATGGTGCGCGGCGAGACGCCGACGGCGACGTACGACACCAGGACCATCACGCCGATCGCGGCGAGCAGCGCCTGCCAGGTGGCGGGGATCTCCTGGAGGCAGGCGTAGGTGACGAGGGCCGCCGCCGCCATCTCGCAGGCGACCCGGACCAGCAGGGCCACGTTGAGGTAGCGGGTGGGGTCGGCGGCGACCTGGGCGAGCTTGGCGCTGCCGCGCCGCCCGGACTTCACCGCCTCCTCGGCGCGGAAGCTGGAGACACGGGCGATACCGGCCTCCGCGCAGGCGGCCAGCCAGGCCACGACGACCAGCGCGATCGCGCCGAGGACGATCTGCGGACTCATATGGATACGACCCGGCCCCGGTCAGGAGACGGTCGGCGCCGGGGACGGGCCGGTCAGGCCCTGCTCCGCGCGCCAGCCGTCCACGATGGCCGCCTGGAGGCCGAACATCTCGGCCTTCTCGTCGGGCTCCTCGTGGTCGTAGCCCAGCAGGTGCAGCACTCCGTGGACGGTGAGCAGCTGGAGCTCCTCGTCCATGGAGTGCTGGGTGTCGGCCTCGGCCCCCTGCTTGGCGGCGACCTCCGGGCAGAGCACGATGTCGCCGAGCAGCCCCTGCGGCGGCTCGTCGTCGTCCTTCGACGGCGGCCGCAGCTCGTCCATCGGGAACGACATCACGTCGGTCGGACCCGGCAGGTCCATCCACTGGATGTGCAGCTGCTCCATGGCGTCGGCGTCCACGACGATCACCGAGAGCTCGGAGAGCGGGTGGATGCGCATCCGTGCGAGTGCGTAGCGGGCGATGTCGAGGATCGCCTGCTCGTCGACCTCGGTTCCGGACTCGTTGTTGACGTCGATCGACATGGCGCGGTGCTTGTCTACTTCCCCTTGTGCCCGGACCTCGAGCGGCCGCCCTGGTGCGCGCCGTTCTCCGTGCCGTGCTTGCTGTCGTACTTCTCGTACGCGTCGACGATACGGCCCACCAGCTTGTGCCGTACGACATCGTGGGACGTGAGGCGGGAGAAGTGCACGTCCTCCAGGCCCTCCAGGATGTCCTGCACCTGGCGCAGACCGGACTTGGTGCCGTTCGGCAGGTCGACCTGGGTGACGTCACCCGTGATCACGATCTTCGATTCGAAGCCGAGGCGGGTCAGGAACATCTTCATCTGCTCGGGCGAGGTGTTCTGGGCCTCGTCGAGAATGATGAAGGCGTCGTTGAGGGTGCGGCCGCGCATGTAGGCGAGCGGCGCGACCTCGATCGTCCCGGCCGCCATCAGGCGCGGGATCGAGTCCGGGTCGAGCATGTCGTGCAGCGCGTCGTACAGGGGGCGCAGGTACGGGTCGATCTTCTCGTAGAGCGTGCCCGGCAGGAAGCCGAGCCGCTCCCCCGCCTCCACGGCCGGCCGGGTCAGGATGATGCGGTTGACCTGCTTGGACTGCAGGGCCTGCACCGCCTTCGCCATGGCCAGATACGTCTTGCCGGTACCGGCGGGGCCGATGCCGAAGACGATCGTGTGCTTGTCGATCGCGTCGACGTACCGCTTCTGGTTGAGGGTCTTGGGGCGGATGGTGCGGCCGCGCGAGGACAGGATGTTCTGGGTCAGAACCTGGGCCGGGGTCTCCTCCGGGCCCTCCCCGTTCTCACTCGCCCGCAGCATGGCGATCGAGCGTTCCACTGCGTCCTCCGTCATCGGCTGCCCGGTGCGGAGCACCAGCATCATCTCGTCGAACAGGCGCTGGACGAGGGCGACTTCGTGCGCCTCGCCGACCGCACTGATCTCATTGCCCCGGACGTGTATGTCGGCCGCCGGGAAGGCCTTCTCGATCACACGCAGCAGGGAGTCGCCGGATCCCAGCACGGTGACCATGGGGTGCTGGGCGGGAACCTCGAACTGAGCTCGGGCCTGCTGCTGCGCGGGAGAGTGAGCTGTGGGTGTCTGAGTCATGGGCCGGCGCTTAAGGCCTGCGGTTCCTCCTCATCACGGCCGCGTAGCTGAGGGCGGCCTCGCGGTATCAAGCGTACGACGCGGGACTGACAACGCCGTAGGCCTTTTCGCCGGGAAGGGCGCCCCCGTTGCCGCGATGAGCCCTGCATGCGCTCCGGCCCCCCAGGGCAGAATCCGAACGGCCGTCCGTATGTCCTGACAGATCCCTTCGGTGTTCTTCAGCGTTCTGGCGTGTTCTTCGGTGTTCTCCAGTGTTCTCAAGAAAGCAGGGAGCCGTGCAGCTGCGTCTGCCCACGTCGGTGTCCGAGGCCCGGGAGTGCCTGGCGGAGGGGGCGATACCCGTCGGCGGTGCGACCCTCGTGTGGGCCGCGTGGCAACGGGACGGCTTCCCGGAACAGGCGGTGTCCCTGCGGAAGGTGCCGGAGGCGACGGCGGTCGGGGGCGGGGTGCTGGGCGGCGCGGTGCTGCTGGGCCAGGTGGACGACCGGGTTCCGCGGGTGCTGCGGCAGGCGGCGAAGGGGGTCGGGACGGGGGCGGTGCGCCGGGCGGCGACGGTCGGTGGGAACATCGCCGGGTCCAGCCTGCGGGACCTGCTGCCGGCCGCGATGGTGCTGGACGCGCGGGCCGACGTGCTCACCGCGGACGGGGTGTACGAGGTGGAGCTGGCGGAGGTGGTGGCGAAGTCGCCGGTGCTGCTGGCGCTGCGCTGGCGGGAGCCGGTGGCCGGGGCGTACGCGAAGGTGCCGGACCCGGCGGGCGGGGAGGTGCCGAGCATCGTGGCGGCGGCGCTGGACACGGAGGGTGTGCTGCGGGTGGCGGTGCGCGAGGGGTACGCGGTGAGCGGGGGGAGTGTGGGGGCCGACGGGGGCGGGTTGGAGGAACTGTTCGCCGGTGAACTGTCGGGGGTGTCGGAGGCGGGGCGGCAGCTGGTGCGCGAGCAGGTCTCCAGGGTGCGGGGAGAGTAGGCAGGGGCGGCAAGGTCGTCA
Source organism: Streptomyces arenae (assembly GCF_022343545.1). Taxonomy (NCBI): domain Bacteria; kingdom Bacillati; phylum Actinomycetota; class Actinomycetes; order Kitasatosporales; family Streptomycetaceae; genus Streptomyces; species Streptomyces arenae. Next base: position 19,496 of record NZ_JAKQYH010000071.1, on the reverse strand, counting down.
CTCGGCTGCGGGCGGGTGGGGGCCGCCCGCGCAGTTCCCCGCGCCCCTGACGGGGCCCGTCCCACCCGCCCCACCTTTCAGCCCCCGTAGCTGCCGGCAGCCGTACCGCAGCACCTTCTCAGTCGCCGTGGCCGCGGTGCCTCCCCAGTCCGCGTAGCCGCGTGCCGGGGTGCCTTTTCAGTTGCCGTCGCCGCGGTGCCTCTGCGGTTCGCGTAGCCGCGGTCGCTTTCCAGTCGTCGTAGCCGCGGGCATGCGTGCCGCTGGGGGCGGCACGGGTGGGCGCGGCGGCACCCTGCCAGCGCCGGTAAGTGAAACCCCGCCCCCGCTCACCCGCACCCGCACCCGGCCCCGCTCACCCCGTTCCGCCGAAGCCGATCGTCGGTACCGCTCTTCGGAGGGGCCAGGGCCGTACCTGGTCCTCCTCGGGCACCAGGCCCTCCAGGAACGCGTACCGCCGCAGCGCCGCCGGGTCCTGCCCTGCCACCGACTGGACCTTCCGCCACCACGCCCCGATCTCCGACCAGCCCGGCGCGGACAGGGAACCGCCGAACTCCTGGACGGACAGCGCCGCCGTGAGGCCCGCGAAGGCGAGGCGGTCGGCGAGCGGCCAGTCGGCCAGCGTGCCGGTGACGAACCCGGCGACGAAGACATCGCCCGCGCCGGTCGGGTCGAGGGCCTCCACGGCGATCGCCGGGACCTGCGCGGACTCGCCGGTACGGCCGTCGACGGCGTACGCGCCCTCCGCGCCGAGGGTGACGACCGCGAGGGGCACGTACGCGGTGAGGGCGTGCGCGGCGGCCCGCGGGCAGTCGGCGCCGGTGTACCGCATCGCCTCCTCCGCGTTCGGCAGGAACGCCTCGCAGTGTTCGAGGTCGGCGAGCGCGCCCAGGTCCCACTCCCCGGTGTCGTCCCAGCCCACGTCGCCGAAGATGCGGGTGCCCTCGGCGGCGGCACGGGCGATCCACGGGTTGCGTTTGCCGGGCGTGAGGGAGGCGACCGCGGCACGCGCGTGCGCGGGGTGGCCGGGTGCGTTCTGCTGCCGGAACAGGGTGTCGGCGGGCGGCTCGTGCCCGTGGGAGACCATGGTCCGCTCCCCCTCGTAGGCCATGGAGACCGTCACCGGCGAGTGCCAGCCGCGCACCGTGCGGGACGGCGAGAGGTCGATGCCCTCGCCCTGGGCGAGCGTGTTCCAGCAGTACTCGCCGTAGTGGTCGTCGCCGAAGGCCGCCGCGAGGGACGTCTTCAGGCCGAGGCGGGCGAGGGCGGTGGCCATGTTGGCGATGCCGCCGGGGCTGGAACCCATCCCCCGGGCCCAGGACTCGGTGCCCCGGACCGGGGCGGAGCCCAGGCCGGTGAAGATGATGTCGAGGAAGACGGTGCCGGTGAGGTAGACGTCCCAGGGCGGGTCGCCGGGCGTGCGCAGGCCGGCCAGCGGGTCGACCTGTGCGGCGCAGTGCGGTGCTGTTGCTCCCCTGTCGTCGTCGAGGTACTCCGGTTCCTCTCCGGCGAACGCGTTGGACGCGGTCACGGTGCGCTCCCTGACGTGGTGCGGATCCGGCCAGTGTGCACCATGTCACGGGAGCGGCGGCCGTCCTCGTCGTACGCGCGCCCGAACGAGCACCCCGGTCCGCGCCGCTACCAGCGGGGCACGGCCGGTGTCGTCCACCCCGGTTCGGCCACCCGCATCGCCGCTGCGTCGTCGCGGTCGCGGAGCGTCCCGTCGTCGTCCAGCCAGCGCCGGTGCAGCCGTCGTACCTTCTCGTGGTCGAGTTCGACGCCCAGGCCGGGCGCGTCGGAGACGGTGACCCGGCCGGCGTCGAAGGTGAGGCGTTCGGTGAGGACGTCCTCGGTTTGCCAGGGGTAGTGGGAGTCGCAGGCGTGGTGCAGGTCGGGGACGGTCGCGGCCACGTGGGTCATCGCGGCGAGGCTGATCCCGAGGTGGGTGTTGGAGTGCATGGAGACACCGACGCCGAAGGTCCGGCAGACGGCGGCGAGTTGCTGGGTGTTGCGCAGCCCGCCCCAGTAGTGGTGGTCGGAGAGCACGACCTGGACGGCGCCCCGTGTGAACGCCTCCCGGATCTCGCCGAACGTCGTCACGCACATGTTGGTGGCGAGCGGGACGTCCGTGCCGGCGGCCACCTCGGCCATCGCCGGGGTGCCGAGCGCCGGGTCCTCCAGGTACTCGAGGACGTCCCCGAGTTCCTTCGCGACCTTCAGCGAGGTCTCCACCGACCAGGCGCCGTTCGGGTCCAGGCGCAGCGGGTGGCCGGGGAACGCCTCGGCGAGGGCCCGTACGGCCGCGATCTCCTCGTCGGGCGGGAAGACCCCGCCCTTGAGCTTGAAGGAGGTGAAGCCGTGGCGCTCGGTGAGGCGGCGGGCCTGTGCGACGACGCCCGCCGGGTCGAGCGCGGCCCCCCAGTCGTCGGTCTCGGCCGGCCGGCCCGCCGGATGCGCGGCCCACTTGTAGAACAGGTAGGCGCTGTACTCGACCGAGTCGCGGACCTTGCCGCCGAGCAGGGCGTGCACGGGCAGGCCGAGGGTCTTGCCGAGGGCGTCCAGGCAGGCCACCTCGAAGCCGGAGACCACGGACAGCCGCAGTTTGTCGGCGGTCTGCACGCCGCGCAGCCCGCCGACGTCGACCTGCCCGGAGACCCGGGCCGTGTCCACGGCGACCTCGTCGGCGACGGTGAACAGCCCGTTCAGGTCGCCGGCCTGACGCCCGCGCAGCCGCTCCGCGAACGGCCGGGCCAGCTCCAGGTACTTGGTGTCGCCGTAGGTCTCGCCGACGCCGACCACCCCGTCCGCGGTCTCCACCTCCACGATCAGGCGGGGCGTGTACGGCTGGTGGACGCCCTGGGTGTTCAGCAGCGGCGGGTCGGCGACCAGGACCGGGGTGAGCCGGACGTCGGTGATCGTGAGGTTCACAGGGAGGCTCCTACGAGGTCGAGTCCGGCGCCGAGCAGGGCCCCGAGGTCGGCGAGGTCGGCGGGCGAGGGGTCGGTGAGCGGGGCGCGCACCGGTCCCACCGGCCGGCCGCGCAGCCGGGCCGCGGCCTTCACGAGTGACACGGCGTACCCGGGGACCCGGTCACGGAGTTCGACGAACGGCACGTAGAAGTCGCGCAGCAGCTTGTCGACCGTGCCGTGCTCGCCGTCGCGGAGGGCGGCGAAGAAGGCGCCGGCGATCTCGGGGGCGAAGGCGTGCACGGCGGAGGAGTAGGCGGGGACGCCGACGGTGGCGTAGGCGCGGGCCTGGATCTCGGCGGTGGCGGCGCCGTTGAAGAAGAGGAAGCCGTCCGGGGCGGCGAGGGTGAGCCGCTGGAGCCGGTCGAGGTCGCTGTGCCCGTCCTTGAGCCCGATGACGCCGGGGATCCGGGCGATCCGCGTCAACGAGGCCGCCGTGTAGGCGACCTGGCCGCGCTGGTAGGCGACGAGCGGGAGCGGGGTCAGGGCCGCCAGCCGCTCCAGTTGCGCGACCAGTCCGTCCTGCGGGGCGGCCACGAGGTAGTGCGGCAGCACGAGCAGGGCGTCGGCGCCGGCCTCCTCGGCGACGCGCGCGAACCGGGCGGCCTGCGCCCAGCCGTACCCCACGCCGGCGACCACCGGCATCCGCCCCGCGGCCTCCTCGACCGCGACGGTCACGACCCGCCGGTACTCGTCCTCGTCCAGCGAGAAGAACTCCCCGGTGCCGCAGGCCGGGAAGAGGGCACCGGGCCCGGCGGCCAGCTGCCCGGCGACGTACTCCCGGAACCCCTCCACGTCGAGGGTCCCGTCGGGGTGGAACGAGGTGAGCGGGAACGACAGCACCCCGCCCGCCATCCCGTCCCGCAGCCCCCGCACCACGCTCTCCGGCTGTCCGGCCACCGCGTCCATCTCCCCATGTAGACGTCATACACGTATGAAGACAGAGACTAGATATGCGAACGCACCCCCGTCAACGGCGCACCCCGCCCCGCCCCCTTACGATCTGCACATGTCCGAGACAGCAGGCGTCCGCGAGGTGAAGTCCGCGGCGCGCACGGTGGAGCTGCTGGAGCTGCTCGCGGCCCGCGCCGACCGCCCGGCCCGCCTCCAGGAACTCGCCGACGAACTCGGCGTCCCGCGCAGCTCGATGTACGCGCTGCTGCAGACCCTGATCGCACGCGGCTGGGTCCGCACCGACAGCACCGGTTCCCTCTACGGCATCGGCATCCGCACCCTGCTGACCGGCACCAGCTACCTGGACTCCGACCCGCGCGTCCGCCTGGTCCGCCCCTATCTGGACGAGGCCTCCGAGGCGCTCGGCGAGACCATCCACCTGGCCCGCCTTGACGGCCGCGACGTGGCGTACCTGGCGACCCGGGAGTCCCACGAGTACCTGCGCACGATCAGCAGGGTGGGCCGCCGGCTCCCGGCCCACGCGGGCGCCCTCGGCAAGGCCCTGCTGGCGGAACGCCCCGACGCCGGCCTCCCCGAGGGCCCGTACGAGTCCCTGACCCCCCACACCCGTACGACCCGGGCCGCCCTCGCCGCCGACCTCGCCGGGGTCCGCGCCCGCGGCTACTCGGTCGACCGCGAGGAAGGCGTCACCGGCATCACCGGCTTCGGCTTCGCCCTGCGCTACGACACCCCACCCCAGGACGCCATCAGCTGCTCGGTACCGGTGACCCGCCTGACCCCGGAACACGAGGCCAGGATCGTCGAAGTGATGCAGGAAACCCGCACAAGAATCGAGTCAGCGACACCAGGCGGCACAGTCAACTGGCGCTGACAAAGCGCCCCGAAGGGGGCGCTGGGGGTACCCCCGGCCGAAGGCTGGGGGAGGAACTGCGCGAGCAACCACACCCAACCCGCACCCGCCAACGCACCGTCCCCGCACGGCGCGCGGCGCTCCTACCCCACCACCCGCCCCCGAAACAGAACATGACCCACATCACACCCCCCGCGCTTCTTCGATCCCCCCTCGCTTGATACAAATTGCCCGCGCGTTCCTGTCCCTCGACGGCCTGCGCCCAACCCCCTTTCTCCACCGCTCCTTTCGCATGCCCTGGGAACGCCCGTGTCCGCCCCCCGCACCACCCCCTGGCCCCTCGTCGCCCTTTTCACGGCCGGGTACCTCGCCCCGTACCTCCTGCCGACCACCGTCGGCAGACTCGACTCGGGGCTCCCCCTCACCCCCACCGAGGCCGGCGCCATCGGCAGCGCCCTGCTCCTGGCCTCCGCGGCCGCCGGCTTCCTGCTGGCGTCCCGCGTGGACCGCGTCGGCCCCCGCGCCCTCGCCCGGACCGGCCTGCTGCTCGCCGCCCTCGGCTACGGCGGCGCCGCCCTCACCCCCCACGTCCCCGCGGTCGTCGCCGGCGCGCTCGTCGGCGGCTTCGGCTCCGGCACGGTCACCGCCGTCGCCGCCACCGGGATCGCCGCCCAGAAGGACCCGCACCGCGTCACCACCCTCGGCCTGCTCGCCGTCTCCGCCCTGGCCGGTGCCGTCTACCTGACGGTCCCGCACCTCGGTCCTGGCCACGCGCAGCCCCTCGCCGCGATCGCGCTCACCGCACTCGCCGTCTGGCCGCTCACCGCGCGGCTCACCTCCCGTACCGCCCGGACCGTCGCCGTCACCGCCGGTCCACGCCTGCCCCACCTGCGGTCGGGTCTGCTGCTGGCCGCCGCGATGCCCTGCTGGTCGGCCGCGCAGAACTCGCTGTGGGGTGTGAGCGGCCGGATCGGCCTGTCCCAGGCGCACCTGAGCGAGGCGACCGTCGGCGCGGTGTTCGCCGTCGCGCTCGGCTTGGGCCTGCTGGGCGTGGTCGGCGCGGGTGCGCTCGGCCCGCGTCTCGGCCAGGCCCTGCCGATCGGCCTGGGCACCGTACTGATCGCGGGCTGTATCGCGCTGAGCGCGTCCGCCACCGACCTGACGACGTTCGCGTCCGGCGAGATCGCCTGGAACCTGCTCTACCCGGTGGTCCTGTCGTACGTCATCGGCCTGGCCGCCGCCCTGGACCCGCGGGGCCGCTGGGCCGTCCTGGTCGGCTCGGCGTCGTCGCTGGGGACGGCCGTCGGCCCGATGACCGGCAGCCTGCTGGCGGCCCGGGCGGGTTTCCCGGCGATGGGGGCGGTCCTCGCGGTGGGCCTGCTGGCGGTCGCGGTACCGCTGACGGCGGTGGCGCTGCGGCGCAGGACCACCACCGTCGCGGCCGGCCCGGCGCTCACCGACGCCGGCGAGGCGACGGTCCGGCTGGACGTGGCGGCCTAGAACAGCGCCCGGCGGACCCTACGCGGGTCCGGTGCCGAACTCGTAGGCGTCGACCTCGGCGAGGTAGCGGGCCCGCAGTTCCTCGTCGTCCTCCAGGAAGGACGCCAGGAAGGAGTTGCGGGCCAGCTCCCGCATCTGCTCCCGGGACAGGCCCAGGGTGTCGCGCACCGCGTGGTAGTTGTCGGCGACGTACCCGCCGAAGTACGCCGGGTCGTCGGAGTTGACCGTGCACAGCAGCCCGGCCTCGATCATGGCCGGAAGCGGGTGCTCGGCCAGCGCGTCGACCGCGCGCAGCCGCACGTTGGACAGCGGGCACAGGGTCAGCGGGATCCGCTCCCGCACCAGCCGCGCCACCAGTTCGGGGTCCTCCATGCAACGCAGCCCGTGGTCGACGCGTTCCACACCGAGCAGGTCCAGCGCCTCGGTGATGTAGGCCGGCGGCCCCTCCTCACCGGCGTGCGCCACCCGCCGCAGCCCGAGTGCGGCGGCGGCCTCGTACACCTCGCGGAACTTGACGGGCGGGTTCCCGACCTCGGCCGAGTCCAGTCCGACACCGGTGATCCGGTCGAGGTACGGCTTCGCCGCCTCCAGCGTCGCCATCGCCGACTCCGCGGACTCGTCCCGCAGGAAGCACATGATCAGGCGGGTGGAGATCCCGTGGTTCTCGGCGCTCCGGCCGAGCGCCCGCCACAGGCCCTCGACGACCGTCCCCATGTCCACGCCCCGCGCGAGGTGCGCCTGCGGGTCGAAGAAGATCTCGGCGTGCCGCACGCCCTGCGCGGCGGCCCGCGAGAGGTACGCGTCGGCGAGGTCGTCGAAGTCCCGCTCGGTGCGCAGGACGGCCATGAGCTCGTAGTACAGGTTCAGGAAGGACTGCAGGTCCTCGAACTGGTAGGCCTCGCGCAGCGCTTCGCTGTCCGCGTAGGGCAGCTCGACGCCGTTGCGCGCGGCCAGCATGAACGCCAGCTCGGGCTCCAGGGTGCCTTCGATGTGGAGGTGCAGTTCTGCTTTCGGGAGGGGCATCAAAGCATCGTACGGCCGCTTCACCTGCGCTTCGGTACCGGCACTCGGAGCAGGTCGTGGGCGACGGTCAGCTCGCCCTCGTAGCCGGCGGCCCGTGCCTGCCGTTCGAACTCCTCGGGGTTCGCGGGTTCGGGATAGCGCTGGCTGAAGTGGGTCAGCACCAGGTGCCGTACGCCCGCGTCCCGGGCGACGGCCGCCGCCTGCCCGGCGGTCAGGTGGCCGTGTTCCTCGGCGAGCCGGGCGTCCTCGTCGAGGAAGGTGGACTCGATGACGAGCAGGTCGCAGTCCGCCGCGAGGGCGTGCACGCCCTCGCACAGCCGGGTGTCCATGACGAACGCGAACCGCTGGCCGCGCCGCACCTCACTGACCTCCTCCAGAGTGACGTCCCCGAGGACGCCCGCGCGCTGGATCCGGCCGACGTCGGGGCCCTTGATGCCGTGCGCGGCGAGCAGTCCGGGCAGCATGCGGCGGCTGTCGGGTTCGACGAGCCGGTAGCCGTAGGACTCCACCGGGTGGGAGAGCCGGCGGGCCTGGAGCGTGTACGACCGGGTGGCGGCGACCTCGCCGTCCGCGTCGACGGGGACCTCGGTGATGCCGACGGTCTCGCGGTAGGCGGTGGCGTGGCGGAGCCGCTCGAAGAAGTGCTGCCCGGACCTCGGGTAGTGCGCGGTGACCGGGTGCGGGACCTTGTCGAGGTTGATCCGCTGGATCACGCCGGCGAGACCGAGGGAGTGGTCGCCGTGGAAGTGGGTGACACAGATCCGGTTCAGGTCGTGCGCGGCGACCCCGGCCCGCAGCATCTGCCGCTGGGTGCCCTCGCCGGGGTCGAAGAGGATGCCCTCGCCGTCCCACCGCAGCAGGTAGCCGTTGTGGTTGCGGTGCCGGGTGGGCACCTGGCTGGCCGTGCCGAGGACCACCAGTTCACGTACGGACACGGTGGCCTAGCCGGGCGGCCACTGGAGGCCGCGGCCGCCGAGGATGTGGGCATGGGTGTGCCAGACGGTCTGGCCCGCGCCGCTGCCGGTGTTGAAGACGATGCGGTAGCTCTCCAGCTTCTCGTCGTCGGCGACGGCCTGGGCCTCACGCAGTATGTCGGCGGCGATCGTGGGTTCGCCCTCGGCGAGTTCGGCCGCGTTCTTGTAGTGGACCCGGGGGATCACCAGGACGTGGGTGGGGGCCTGGGGGTTGATGTCCCGGAAGGCGACGGTGGTGTCCGTCTCCCGGACGATCGTCGCGGGGACGTGACCTGCGACGATCTTGCAGAAGAGGCAGTCGTCCTGGGGTTCCCCTGGCATGTTTTCTCCTCGCCCGGTGATCAGTTTCGGGGGCATCGTATCGTCGTCGGGCGCGGGTGCGTGGGGGTTGATCGCGCCCCCGCGGCGGAGCCGCATATCAAACGCAGCCCCGCGCCCCTGGACGGGACCCGGCGCCCCTTCCTACAGCGGCAACGTCGGCGGAGCCTTGGCCGGAGTCGTCTCAAGCGCCTCCAGCGCTATCCGCACCGCCTCGTCCAGTTGGGGGTCCCGGCCCGCGCCCCAGTCCTGCGGGGTCTGTACGACCTCCACGTCCGGGTCGACGCCGTGGTTCTCCACGCCCCAGCCGTAACCCTCCAGCCAGAACGCGTACTTCGGCTGGGTGACCAGCGTGCCGTCGACCAGGCGGTAGCGGCTGTCGATGCCGATGACGCCGCCCCAGGTGCGGGTGCCGACCACCGGGCCGATGCCCAGCGCCTTGATCGCCGCGTTGACGATGTCGCCGTCCGAACCGGAGAACTCGTTCGCCACGACGACCACCGGGCCCCGGGGCGCGTCCTTCGGGTAGCTGAGCGGGCGCATGCCGCGCGGCAGGTCCCAGCCGACGATACGGCGGGCCAGTTTCTCCACCACGAGCTGCGAGGTGTGCCCGCCGCGGTTCTCGCGGACGTCCACGACGATGCCCTCGCGGGCCATCTCCACGTTCAGGTCGCGGTGGATCTGGGCCCAGCCCGGCGCCTGCATGTCGGGCACGTGGAGGTAGCCGAGCCGGCCGCCGGACGCCGCGTGCACGTGGGCGCGGCGGTCGGCGACCCAGGCGTGGTAGCGCAGCGGTTCCTCGTCGGAGACCGGTACCACCACGGGGTGGCGTAGGTCGCCGCCGCCGGCCGGGGACACGGTCAGCTCGACCGCCTTGCCGGCGGTGCCGACGAGCAGCGGGCCGGGACCGGTCACCGGGTCGACGGGCCGGCCGGCGACGGCCACGATCGCGTCGCCGGGGCGTACCGCGGCGCCGGGTGCCGCCAGCGGGGAGCGGGCGCCGGGGTCGGACGTCTCGGTGGGCAGGATCCGGTCGATGCGCCAGCTGCCGTCCTCGTGACGGGAGATGTCGGCGCCGAGCAGTCCCTGGCGGGCGCCGCCGCCGTAGCCGCTGCGCGGGGTGACGTAGGCGTGCGAGGTGCCGAGTTCGCCCTGCACCTCCCAGAGCAGGTCGACGAGGTCGTCGTGGGTGGCGCACCGGTCGACGAGCGGACGGTAGCGGTCGAGGACGCCGGCCCAGTCGACGCCGCCGAGGTCGGGCCGCCAGAACTGGTCGCGCATGATGCGGCCGGTCTCGTCGAACATCTGCCGCCACTCGGCGGCCGGGTCGACGGTCCCCCGGACCCGGGACAGGTCGACGGTGATGTTGCTGTCGCTGTCGTCGTCGCCGGAGGCGCGGCGGTCGCTGGGTACCACCCTGAGCTTGCCGTCGGCCCACAGCAGGACGCGTTTGCCGTCGCCGCTGACCTCGAAGTGGTCGGCGTCGGAGGCGAGGTACTCGATGCGCTGCTGGGCGAGGTCGTAGCGCTCCAGCTCGGTCTTGGGCGCCGGGTCCTCGGGGTGGGCGCGGGAGGCGCCGAGCACGCCGCGCACCGGGTGGCGCAGCCACAGCACACCGTCCTTGGCGGCGCGCAGTCCGGAGTAGCGGCCGGCCTCCACGGGGAACGGCACGATCCGGTCGGCGAGGCCCTCCAGGTCGACGCGGGTGGCGGGGGTGCCCTCGGCGTCCGGGGTCTCGTCCTTGTCGGGGGTCTCGAAGGGGCGGCCGTGGCGCTGCGGGCCGAACGGCGACGGGGTGGTGGCCGCGAGCGTGATCAGGTGCGGGCGGTCGCCGACCACGAACGCCAGGTCGAAGACGTGCTCGTCGTAGACCGGGTCGAAGGAGCGGGTGGAGAGGAAGGCGAGGTGTTTGCCGTCGCGGGTGAAGACGGGGTCGTAGTCCCGGAACCGCAGGGGGGTGGCCTCGGTGACGGTGAGGTCGGTGGTGTGGGCGACGCGGAGCTGGCAGAGGCCGCCGGCGCCGGGGTGGGACCAGGCCAGCCAGCCCGAGTCCGGGGAGAAGGCGAGGCCCGACACGTCGCCGTCCTCGCTGCGGTCGACCTCGCGGACCTCGCCCGTCTCGCGTTCCACGAGGAGCAGCCGTCCGTCGTGCGCGGCGACCGCGACCCGGCCGCCGTCGGGGGCGACGGCGAGGTCCAGGACCCGGCCGAGCTGTCCGGCGGCGATCCGGCGCGGGGTCGAGCCGGGGGCGAGGCCGGTGGCGGGGGCGAACTCCAGGGCGTCCTCGCCCTCGGCGTCCGTCACCCACACCACCCATTCCTCCGCGTCCGCGCGGAAGGTGACGGGCAGCCGGGCCCGCACCCCGGGCCGGGCGGCGAGGGCGCGCGCCGGCCCGGACCGGTGGGTCACCCAGTGCACGCCGCCACGCACCAGGACGGCGCTGCCGCGCGCGGTGTGGTCGGGCGAGGCCGAGCCGAACCAGCGGGCCGCGTTGACCGGGTACGGCTGCCGGTCCACCCGCTGCCCGCCGAGCCGGACGTCCAGCGGGCGCGGCTCGGCGCCCTCCAGGTCGTCCAGGAGCCAGAGTTCACCGGCCGAGGCGTAGACGACCCGGGTGCCGTCGGTCGCCGCGTGCCGGGCGTAGAAACCGGCGAGCGGCGTGTGCCGGCGCAGGTCGGAGCCGTCGGCGAGGGAGGAGTACAGCGCTCCGGTGCCCTCGTGGTCGGAGAGGAACGAGATCCGGTCGCCGACCCACCCGGGGTACTCCAGGTTCCCGTCGAGTTCCTCGTGCAGCCGTACGAACTCGCCGTCCCCGGCCCGGTCGATCCACAGCTTCCCGGCGGTACCGCCCCGGTACCGCTTCCACCAGGCCGCCTCCCGTCCCATCGGCGCGGACAGCAGCACGGTGGCCGGGCCGTGGGCGACATGGCCGACGGGGCCGTACGGCAGGACGGTGGAGGGGCCGCCGTCGAGCGGGACCGTGTGCGCCCAGCTGCGCCGGAGGCTGGACTGGCCGTGGGTGGTGATCGCGAGGACCTGTCCGTCGTCGGTCCAGCCGCGCACCTGGGTACGGGAACTCCCCCAGTGCGTCAGGCGGGTCGAGGGGCCGCCGTCGACGGGGGCGATGTGGATCTCGGGCGCGCCGTCGCGGGTGGACGTCCAGGCGACGGTGGTGCCGTCGGGCGAGATCCGCGGCAGGGCCACCGGCATGTTGTCGGCGCTGACCCGCCAGGCCCGGCCGCCGTCGAGGGGCGCGAGCCACACGTCGTCCTCGGCGGTGAAGGCGATCAGATCGCCGTGGACGTGGGGAAATCGGAGGTAGGACCGCGGTCCTGTCGCTGCACCCTGAGTCACCCGCTCAGCCTATGCACCACGGCCCGTGCGCGGCGGCCGATTTCGATCACTTTCCCTGCACGGGGCGGCACCTGGGGTCGCTCTCGCACCAGATCGTCCTCGTCACGGTCACGGTGGGACCGGGCTGCTGCCCGTAGGTGGGCGGCCGGTAGGTGCTGTACGCGGGTCCGGGCGTGGCGTCGCAGTTCCCGAGGCCGTTCACCCGGAACCACTCCTTGCCGCCGACCTTCGCGACCAGGTTCCCGCGCACACAGGCCCCGCTGACCGCCTTGGTGACCCGCCCGGTGACGGTGATCGCCCGCCCGTCCTTGGTCCTGCCGTTGCAGTCGACGGAGACGACGGTGGTCTCGGTCGCCGAGGGCGTCTTCTGCGACGAGCCCGCCGAGCGGGTCGTGGCGGCCGAGCCGTAGCTGCCGTTGCAGGTGAGCCAACTGACGTCCACGTGCTGCCGTTTCAGCTCGGCGGTGGCCGTCTGGTCGGTGGTGTACGCGACGGTCGCGGTGTTCAGGTCGCCGGGCCGGCAGCCGGCCAGGCCGCCGGCGGCGACCACCGCGAGCGCCGCCACGGCCGCCGCCCTGCTGCCGAGCGGCCGGCTGCTGCCGAGCGGCCGGCGCCAAATCCGCCTCAATGCCCCCATGGAGGGCAGCCTGCCACCGTACCGGCCGTGGCGGTAGAGGGCTTACGGCCACTCACGTGTTCGGAACCGTCACCCGTCAGGTGCGCAGCAGCAGCCACTCCTGGAGTTCCACCAGGTTGCCCTCCGGGTCCTTGAGGTGGGCGACCCGCATCCGCTGCGTCATGGGCTCGGGCCCGTGCACCAGGACGGCGCCGCGTCCGGTGATCTGCTCGCAGTAGGCGTCGAGGTCGTCGACGCGGAGCACCACCAGCGAACGGTGCCCGGTGGCCACGTCGCCCAGTTCGCCCAGTATCTCGGCCATCATCGCCCGGTCCTGAAGGGCGATCCCGGCGGACCCGGCGTGCGGACTGAACTTCTCGTACGGTCCCTCGCCCGTCCCCGACTGCGGCCTGAGCCCGAGCACTTCGGCGTAGAAGCGGTAGCAGGCGGCGAAGTCGGTGACCAGGAGCCGGACTTGGGCGAGTTCCACGGCGCGTTCCCCCAGGGTGCGGTGCGGGTGTCGGGCGGGTCAGGACCAGCGGCCGGTGCGGCCCAGCAGCAGGGCCGCCGCCACGGTGCCGGCCGTCGACGTACGCATCACCGTAGGCCCCAGGGTGTACGCCCGCGCACCCGCCTCCTCGAACAACGCCAACTCGTCCCGGGCGACGCCCCCTTCGGGCCCGACGACCAGCACGATCTCGCCCCCGGCGGGCAGGTGGGCGGTGGCGAGCGGCGCGCTGTCGTGCTCGAAGTCCGAGTGGAGCACGGCGGCGAAGTCCGCTCCGGCGAGCAGAGCCGCGACCTGCTTGGTGGTCGCGGCGTCCGCGACCTCGGGGAAGCGCACCCGGCGGGACTGCTTCCCGGCCTCGCGGGCGGTGGCCCGCCACTTGGCGAGCGACCTGAGCCCCCGGTCGCCCTTCCACTGGGTGATGCAGCGGGCGGCCTGCCAGGGCACCACACCGTCGACGCCGACTTCGGTCATGGTCTCCACGGCGACCTCCCCGCGGTCGCCCTTGGGCAGTGCCTGCACCACGGTGATCCGGGGCGCGGGCACCGGCTCCTCGGCCACCGTGCCCAGGTGCACGACCAGCCGGTCCTTGCCCTCGGCGGCGATCACCTCGCACACGGCGTAGCGGCCGGCGCCGTCGGTGAGCACGACCTCCTCACCGGCCTCGAGCCGTTTCACGGAGACCGCGTGCCGCCCCTCGGGGCCGTCCAGCACGTACTGGCCGCCGCTTGCGGCAGGCAGCTGCTCCACGACGAACACGGGAGCTGTCATCGCCCCTCCTCCTTGGCGGACAACGCTGTCGAAGCGGCCGCGAGTTCTGCCACCAGAGTCTCCACCAGCCGGGCCGCGGGCAGTTCCCGGGCCAGCCGGTGGCCCTGCCCGGCCCACAGGGCCATGCCCTGGGCGTCCCCGGCACGGGCGGCGGCCTTGCGCAGCGGGGCGGTGAGGTGGTGGACCTCCGGGTAGGCGGCGGGCGCGTACGGGCCGTGCTCGCGCAGGAAACGGTTGACGAGACCGCGGGCGGGCCGCCCGGAGAACGCCCGGGTCAGCTCGGTGCGGGCGAACAGGGGATCGGTCAGGGCCTGCTTGTGCGGGCCGGCGGCGCCGGACTCCGGGGTGGCCAGGAAGGCCGTGCCCAGCTGCGCCGCGGTCGCCCCCGCCGCGAGCACGGCGGCCAGCTGACTGCCCCGCATGATCCCGCCCGCGGCCACCACCGGCAGGCTCACGGTCTCCCGTATCTGCGCGAGCAGCGCGAGCAGCCCGATCCCGGCGCCGTCGTTCTCGGGGACGTCCCGGTGGGTGCCCTGGTGTCCGCCGGCCTCGACGCCCTGCGCGATCACCGCGTCCGCGCCGGCCCGCTCGACGGCGCGGGCCTCCTCCGCGGTGGTCGCGGTGACCAGGGTGAAGGTGCCGGCCCGGCGCAGCGAGTCCAGCACCTCGGGGGTCGGCACGCCGAAGTGGAAGGAGACCGCGGCCACCGGGTCGTCGAGGAGCACGGCCAGCTTGGCGTCGTACCCGTCGTCCCGGCCGCTGTCCGGATCACCGAGCTCGGTCCCGTACCAGGAGGCCTCACCGGCCAGCTGGTGCGCGTAGAGGTCCACGGCCCCGGACTCCGCGTGCTCCGGCTGCGGCATGAACAGGTTGACCCCGAAGGGACGGCCGGTCAGCCCCCGCATCTGCTTGATCTCCTGGTACATCCCGTCGGCGGTCTTGTACCCGGCGGCCAGGAACCCCAGCGCGCCCGCCTCGGACACGGCGGCGGCGAGCTGCGGCACGGAGACCCCGCCCGCCATGGGGGCCTGCACGATCGGAAAGCGGCAGAGATCGGTCAGTGCGGAGGACATGACGGCATGTTGTCACGTCCTCCGAACAAGACCGAATCGGCCGCCCCTTTGGCACATGCCAGAAATGTCGCGCGCGGCCAGCGCCCGTCGAACGCGGTCAGCGCCCGTTGAACGCGTCCTTCAACCGGCTGAACAGACCCTGCTGACCGGGCTGGAACTGCCCCGTCGGCCGTTCCTCCCCGCGCAGCTTCGCCAGCTCCCGCAGCAACCGCTCCTGCTCGGGGTCGAGCTTCGTGGGAGTGGTCACCTCGACGTGCACGATCAGGTCGCCCCGGCCGCCGCCCCGCAGGTGCGTGACCCCGCGCCCGTGCAGCGGGATCGACTGCCCCGACTGGGTGCCCGGCCTGATGTCGACCTCCTCCATCCCGTCCAGCGTCTCCAGCGGCACCTTCGTACCGAGGGAAGCCGCCGTCATCGGGATGGTCACCGTGCAGTGCAGGTCGTCACCGCGCCGCTGGAACGTGGAGTGCGGCAACTCGTGGATCTCGACGTACAGGTCACCGGCGGGACCGCCGCCGGGCCCGACCTCGCCCTCACCGGCGAGCTGGATCCGCGTGCCGTTGTCGACGCCCGCCGGGATCTTCACGGTCAGCGTCCGCCGCGACCGCACCCGCCCGTCACCGGCGCACTCGGGGCACGGCGTCGGTACGACCGTCCCGAAGCCCTGGCACTGCGGACACGGCCGGGACGTCATGACCTGGCCCAGGAACGACCGCGTCACCTGCGAGACCTCACCACGGCCCCGGCACATGTCACACGTCTGGGCGGTGGTGCCCGGCGCCGCGCCCTCACCGTTGCAGGTGTTGCAGACGACCGCCGTGTCGACCTGGATGTCCTTGGTCGTACCGAAGGCCGCCTCGTCGAGCTCCACCTCGATCCGGATCATCGCGTCCTGGCCGCGCCGCGTCCGCGACCTCGGCCCACGCTGCGACGCCGTACCGAAGAACGCGTCCATGATGTCCGAGAAGTTCCCGAACCCGCCGGCGCCGAAGCCGCCCGCGCCCCCGCCGCCGCTCTGCGACAGCGGATCCCCGCCGAGGTCGTAGACCTGCTTCTTCTGCGGGTCGGAGAGCACCTCGTAAGCGGCGTTGATCTCCTTGAACCGCTCCTGGGTCTTCGGATCCGGGTTGACGTCCGGGTGCAGCTCGCGCGCGAGCCGACGGAAGGCCTTCTTGATCTCTTCCTGCGACGCGTCGCGGCGCACGCCGAGAACGGCGTAGTAGTCCGTGGCCACTTACGACTCCGCCAGGATCTGTCCGACGTACCGTGCCACCGCTCGTACCGCTCCCATCGTTCCCGGGTAATCCATGCGGGTCGGTCCGACCACGCCGAGCTTGGCGAGTGCCTCGCCGCCCGAACCGTAACCGACCGACACCACGGACGTGGAGTTGAGTCCCTCGTGGGCGTTCTCGTGACCGATGCGTACGGTCATGCCCGAATCCCCTGCCTCGCCCATGAGTTTGAGGAGGACGACATGCTCCTCCAGAGCCTCCAGGACGGGCCGGATCATGAGGGGGAAGTCATGCCCGAAGCGGGTGAGATTGGCGGTGCCGCCGATCACCAGCCGCTCCTCGTTCTCCTCGACGAGCGTCTCCAGCAGGGTGGAGAGCACCGCCGAGACCGCGCCGCGGTCCTCGGCCTCGAAGGCGTCCGGCAGGTCCTCCACCAGCCTGGGCACGTCCGAGAACCGGCGCCCCGCGACCCGGCTGTTCAGCCGCGCCCGCAGATCCGCCAGCGACGTCTCCCCGAACGGCGCCGGGCAGTCCACCAGCCGCTGCTCGACCCGCCCGGTGTCGGTGATCAGCACCAGCATCAGCCGCGCGGGGGCGAGCGCGAGCAGTTCCACGTGCCGCACGGTCGACCGTGTCAGCGACGGGTACTGCACCACGGCCACCTGCCGCGTCAGCTGGGCCAGCAGCCGGACCGTCCGCGCCACGACGTCGTCGAGGTCGACGGCGCCGTCGAGGAAGTTCTGGATGGCCCGCCGCTCGGGCGCGCTCATCGGTTTGACACCGGCCAGCTTGTCCACGAACAGCCGGTAGCCCTTGTCGGTGGGGATCCGCCCCGCACTGGTGTGCGGCTGGGCGATGTACCCCTCGTCCTCCAGGGCGGCCATGTCGTTGCGCACCGTCGCCGGCGAGACGCCGAGGTTGTGCCGCTCGGTCAGCGCCTTCGACCCGACCGGCTCCTCGGTCCCGACATAGTCCTGGACGATGGCGCGCAACACCTGGAGCCTGCGTTCACTCAGCATCCGCGCCACACCTCCAGAGAGTCGTCCCCGTGGCCTTTCGGGCCCTTCGAGTCTTTCGAGTCTTTCGT
Organism: Streptomyces arenae; assembly: GCF_022343545.1. Lineage (NCBI taxonomy): Bacteria > Bacillati > Actinomycetota > Actinomycetes > Kitasatosporales > Streptomycetaceae > Streptomyces > Streptomyces arenae. The sequence goes on along the minus strand of NZ_JAKQYH010000071.1, from coordinate 2,312 downwards.
CTGGCACTCTGCGAGCCCGAGTGCCAGCGTCCCCGGCCCAGTGTACGGCCGTCGGGTACTGACTGGGCAAGGTCGGTACGGGGACGGTACGGACCCGCCGCGTGCTACGGCTAGCGTCGCGGTATGACGGTGACTTGGGAAGAGCTGGGCTGGGAGCGGCTGGCCGAGGGCGTCGGCCGGTGCCGGCTGCCCGGCTGGGACTGCACGGCGGGGCTGGTTCTCAGGCCGGGCACGGCCCTCATGGTGGACGCCGGATCGAGCCTCGCGGAGGGCGCGCGGTTGCGCACCGAGGCGCAGACACTCGCCGGCCGCCGTGTGACCCATCTCGCGCTCACCCACCCCCACTTCGATCACGTCCTCGGCGCGGCGGCCTTCGCGGGCACGGACCTGTACGCGGCGGTCGGCACGGAAACCGTCCTCGCCCACGGCCGTGAGGACCTGCGCCTGGACGCCGTCCGCAACGGCCTCCCAGCCCCCGAGGCGGAGGAGGCCGCCGACGCCCTCCCCCTCCCCCGGCACCTGGTCTCCGGCGAGTGGACCCTCGACCTCGGCGACGGCCGCCAGGCCCTGCTCGCCAACGTGGGCCCCGGCCACACCGCCCACGACCTCGCGGTCCTCGTCCCCGGCGACCCCGAGGTGGTCTTCTGCGGCGACCTGGTGGAGGAGTCCGGCGACCCGCAGGCCGGCCCCGACGCCGTACCGTCACGGTGGCCGGCCGCCCTGGACCGGCTGCTGGCGCTCGGCGGCGACCGCGCCCGGTACGTACCCGGTCACGGAGCGGTGGTGGACGCCGCGTTCGTACGGGCCCAGCGCGACGCCCTGGCAGCACGTTTCGGCGTGTCGTAGGCGCGCCGGATCCGCTTCTCCTATCGTCATCCGAATGCGCCAGTACTCGCCCGACCTGACTCCGCCCTGGAAGAAGCCGAAGCCGGTGCCCGAGGTGGCCGCCGAACCCGGCCTGGTCGTCGAGGAACCCGGCACCGGATTCTGCGGCGCGGTGATCCGCTGCGAGGCGGGCACGGTCACCCTGGAGGACCGCTTCGGCAAACACCGGGTCTTCCCGCTGGAGCCGCGCGGCTTCCTCCTGGAGGGCCGGGTGGTCACCCTCGTACGGCCCGCGTCCGCAGGCCCGGCACGCCCCTCCCGCACCGCCTCCGGCTCGGTCGCGGTCCCCGGCGCCCGCGCGCGTGTCGCCCGCGCCGGCCGTATCTACGTGGAGGGCCGCCACGACGCGGAACTCGTCGAGAAGGTGTGGGGCGACGACCTGCGCATCGAGGGCGTGGTCGTGGAGTACCTGGGAGGCGTCGACGACCTGCCGTCGATCGTGGCCGACTTCGCACCGGGCCCGGACGCCCGGCTCGGCGTACTGGTGGACCACCTGGTGCCGGGCACCAAGGAGTGGCGCATCGCGCGGTCCGTGACCGGCGACCACGCGCTGGTGGTCGGCCACCCGTACATCGACATCTGGGAGGCGGTGAAACCGTCGTCCGTGGGGATCGACGCCTGGCCCCGCGTCCCACACGGCCAGGACTGGAAGACGGGCGTCTGCAAGGCACTCGGCTGGCCCTCGGACAACACGGGCGCGGTGTGGCAGGCGATCCTCGCGCGCGTGAACTCCTACAAGGACCTGGAACCGGAACTGCTGGGACGCGTGGAAGAACTGATCGACTTCGTCACGGGCAACGGCGGGGCCTGACGTTCCCACAGGCGGCACCGGAACCGCCGAAGGGCCTCCCGGCCGGGGCGGGTGCCGCGCTCGGCCACCACGAGGGCAGGCCGAGCGCCGGTCTCGGCCGCCCCGAGATCAGGCCGAGCACCGGTCTCGGCCGGCCCGAGATCAGGCCGAGCGCCGGTCTCGGCCGCCTCGAGATCAGGCCGAGCGCCGCGCTCGGCCGCCCCGAGATCAGGCCGAGCGCCGCGCTCGGCCGCCTCGAGATCAGGCCGATTCACCCGCCCAAGTGATCAGTCCACCAGATCCCTGACCACCGCGTCCGCCAGCAGCCGTCCCCGCAGCGTCAGCACGGCCCGCCCCTCGTCGTACGCACCGCTCTCCAGCAGCCCCTCCCCGAGGGCCCGCCGCGAAGCCGCGAGGCCCGCCTCCTTCAGCAGCCCCAGTGGCACCCCCTCGCGCAGCCGCAGCTCCAGCAGGATCCGCTCCACCCGCCTGTCCTCGTCCGACAGGACCTCGCGCCCGGCCCCCGGCGACCGCCCGGGCGCCCGCACCACGCTGCCCTCCCCGCACGGCCGCGCCTACGCGACCGACGGCTCCGACGTGACCGAGCTGGACCCGCGCGTGGCCGGCGCGGCGGGTG
>NZ_JAKQYH010000080.1:0-42150 GCF_022343545.1 Streptomyces arenae | reverse complement strand
CCCCGTGGCCCTCGGCTTCCCCAGTTCCCCCCGATTCCCCCGGACCCCCCGTCCCCTCCCAGGGCACCATGACCGTCGCCACCCCGCACGGGACCTCCCCCGTGGTGTACGGCAGCCGCAGCACCCCGTCCTGCGTCCACACCCCGGCGCCGGCCAACCACCCCTCCGGCGCGGGGAGATGGCACATCCGCCGGCCCCCTGGCCGCCAGGCGCCGACCCAGCTGCCCAGCGGACCCGCGATCCACAGGGCCACCCCGCAGCTCTCCGGCGTCAGCACCTGCCCCGGCTGGATCGCGAACGGCGTCACCGTGCAGTCCGGCACCTGCGGCACCCGCAGGCTCTCCGGGAACCGCAGCGGCAGCGTGCTGCCGAGGACGCCCCAGCCCAACCGTTCCTGCCCGGGAGAGGGCGCGTCCGAGCCGACCAGGATCAGCCCGCTGTCCGGGTCGGCGAGCAGCAGCCGGTCGTCGCTGTCCGCCGCGATCTGCAACAGCGGCGACACCTCGCCGCCCCGCTCCAGATCGACCACGACCGCCTTGGTGCGCCCGCCCAGCTCCCGGTCCAGCGCCAGCATCCGCCCGCGCCGGTCCAGCCAGACCCCGCCCGAACACCGGCCCGGAACCACCGCCAGCCGCTCGGGCCCGAAGGCCCCGCCCGCCACCAGCCACACGGTGGAGGAGCGCGGCCCCACGGCGAGCGCGTAGGCGTGAGCGCCGCCCGGCGCCGGCGGCAGCAGTCGTAGCGAGGCGTCCGGGTCCGGGCACTCCACCGCGCCCAGCGGCAGCTCGCCGGTGCCCGGACCGGTCGGGTACAGCAGGGCGAAGTGGTGCCGCCCGTCCACCAGCCGGCGGATCAGCACCCGTCCGTCGCCCAGCGGCTGCACCTCGGTGTCCGGCTCCTCCGGCTGGTTTCCGGGCAGCGGCACGGCGTACGGCTCGGGTCCGTCCAGCGTCCAGCGCTCCGGGTAGCAGGAACCATCCTGCTGGGCCAGCCGGGCCGCGTACGCCCCGTCCACCGTGATGGTGCAGCCCGCTCCCGGCACGCTGTCGTCCTCGTCCGCGGCCGAGGGGTCGATCGCACAGGCCGTCATCGTTCGGTCACCTCCGGCCACGAAGCTAGTTTTCGCACGCACAGGCGGGGGACCGGCAGCCCCCGGCTTCACACATACGGGTGCACGCTGGACGATTCGCCTGAGGAAACGGGGGCGGATGTGCTGCGGGCCGTCTCCCGCGGGCGAGCGGGTACAGCCCCGCGGAACAGGCAGGTAGCCTTTCCCCGTGCCCCGTCTGTCTGAAGTCATCGCCGCCCTGGAGACCCTGTGGCCCGCCGAGCGGGCCGAGTCCTGGGACGCCGTCGGCACGGTCGTGGGCGACCCCGACCAGGAGGTCACCCGGGTCCTGTTCGCCGTCGACCCGGTGCGGGACACCGTCGACGAGGCGGTGAAGCTGGGCGCCGACCTGCTGGTCACCCACCACCCGCTCTACCTGCGCGGTACGACGACGGTCGCGGCCGGTCACTTCAAGGGCCGGGTCGTGCACACCCTCATCAAGAACGACATCGCGCTGCACGTCGCCCACACCAACGCCGACACCGCCGACCCGGGTGTCTCCGACGCCCTCGCGGGCGCCCTGGACCTCAGGGTCGTACGGCCCCTCGTCCCGGACCCCACCGATCCGGAGGGCCGCCGGGGCCTCGGCCGCGTCTGCGAGCTGGACCACCCGGTGACCGTCCGCGAGCTCGCCGACCGGGCCGCCGAACGCCTCCCCGCCACCGCGCAGGGCATCCGTGTCGCCGGCGACCCCGAGGCCCTGGTCCGCACGGTCGCCGTCAGCGGCGGCTCCGGCGACAGCCTCTTCGACGCCGTGCGGGCCGCCGCGGTGGACGCCTTCCTCACCGCCGACCTGCGCCACCACCCGGCGTCGGAGTTCACGGCGGCCGTCGCCCGAAGCCCCCTCGCGCTGCTCGACGCGGCGCACTGGGCCACCGAATGGCCCTGGTGCGAGCTGGCCGCGGCCCAGCTCGACGAGATCTCCGACCGCCACGGCTGGGACCTGCGCGTGCACGTCTCCAAGACGGTCACCGACCCCTGGACCAGCCACTCACCGTCCCTTGGAGCCCCCAACTGAACGCAGCGCCCGCCGACCAGATCCGACTCCTCGACGTCCAGGCCCTGGACGTACGCCTCCAGCAGCTGGCGCACAAGCGGAAGTCGCTGCCCGAGCACGCCGAGATCGAGTCGCTGACGAAGGACCTCACGCAGCTGCGGGACCTGCTGGTCGCCGCGCAGACCGAGGAGAGCGACACCGCCCGCGAGCAGACCAAGGCCGAGCAGGACGTGGACCAGGTGCGCCAGCGCGCCGCCCGCGACCAGCAGCGCCTGGACTCCGGCGCGGTCACCTCCCCCAAGGACCTGGAGAACCTCCAGAAGGAGATCGTCTCCCTCGCCAAGCGCCAGGGCGATCTGGAGGACGTCGTCCTGGAGGTCATGGAGCGCCGTGAGTCGGTGCAGGAGCGGGTCGCCGAACTGTCCGAGCGGGTCGGCGCCGTCCAGGGCCGTATCGACGAGGCGACCGCCCGGCGGGACACCGCGGCGGAGCAGCTCGACACCGAGGCGGCGACCGTCACCAAGGAGCGCGAGGTCATCGCGGCAGCGGTCCCGGCCGACCTGCTGAAGCTGTACGACAAGCTGCGCGAGCAGCAGGGCGGCATCGGCGCGGCCAAGCTGTACGCCCGCAGCTGCCAGGGCTGCCGCCAGGAGCTCGCCATCACCGAGCTGAACGAGATCCGCTCGGCCGCGCCCGACACGGTGGTCCGCTGCGAGAACTGCCGCCGCATCCTGGTACGCACGTCCGAGTCGGGCCTGTAGGACCACCAGAGGGGCTTGAGGGGCTTACGTGGCAAGGGAGTTCATCGTCGAGGCGGACGGCGGATCCCGGGGCAACCCGGGCCCCGCCGGCTACGGCGCCGTGGTCATCGACGCGGCGACCGGCGAGACGCTGGCGGAGACGGCCGAGTACCTCGGCGTCGCCACCAACAACGTCGCCGAGTACCGGGGCCTGCTGGCGGGCCTGCGCGCGGCCCACGCCCTGGACCCGACCGCCACCGTGCACGTCCGCATGGACTCCAAGCTGGTCATCGAGCAGATGTCCGGCCGGTGGAAGATCAAGCACCCGGACATGAAGCCGCTGGCGACGGAGGCGTCCCGAGTGTTCCCACCGGACCAGGTCGCCTACGAGTGGATCCCGAGAGCCGAGAACAAGCATGCCGACCGCCTGGCCAACGAGGCGATGGACGCCGGCAAGCGCGGTGAGCGGTGGTCGCCTTCGGCATCGACGGCGGAGCTGGACGCACGGGCGTCGGCGCCCCGTGCCGAGCGCGGATCCGAGCGGCCGCGCGTGACGGGGGACGCGGTGGCGGGCGCCGCGAAGGCACGGGCGGCACTCGCGGCGCCCCGAAAGGAGCGCGGGGAACCGCGCGACCAGCCCCCGCTCACCGGCACCGTGACGACGACCGCCGACGCACCCCGCGCCGACACCCGCGCCGCCCGCGCCGTGGCGAGCCCCGGCTGGAGTTCGGCCCCCGACCTCGGCGCACCGGCGACCTTCGTCCTCCTCCGCCACGGCGAGACCCCCCTCACCCCCCAGAAACGCTTCTCCGGCAGCGGCGGCACCGACCCCGCCCTCTCCGACATCGGCCAGGACCAGGCCCGCCGGGTCGGCGAGGCACTCGCCCGGCGCGGCACGGTCGAGGCGATCCTCGCCTCCCCGCTCACCCGCACCCGGCAGACGGCGGCGGCCGTCGCCGACCGCCTCGGCCTCGACGTGACGATCGACGAGGGGCTCAAGGAGACCGACTTCGGCGCCTGGGAGGGCCTCACCTTCGGCGAGGTCCGCGAGCGCTACCCGGACGACCTGACCGCGTGGCTCGCCGACCCGGAGGCGCACCCCACGGGGGGCGGTGAGAGCTTCGCCGAGACGGCCACCCGGATCGCGGCCACCAGGGACCGGCTGGTGGCGGCCTACGCGGGCCGCACCGTCCTGCTCGTCACCCACGTCACGCCGATCAAGACGTTCGTGCGGCTCGCCCTCGGCGCGCCGGCGAAGTCGCTGTTCCGCATGGAACTGTCGGCGGCCTCGCTCTCGGCGGTGGCGTACTACGCGGACGGCAACGCGAGCGTACGGCTCTTCAACGACACGTCCCACCTGCGTCCCTGAGACCGCCGTCGCCGAGGGTGCCGTCGCCGAGGCTGCCGTTCCTGGGGCCGCCGTCTCCTGGGCCGCCGTCTCCTGGGCTGCCGTCTCCTGGGCTGCCGTCCCGTGGGCTGCCGTCCCGTGGGCTGCCGTCCCGGAGTCCCGCCGCCGAGCGTGCCAGTGACTCGACGCGGGCCCAGTCCCGGGCGGCGACGGCATCGGCCGGGATCATCCACGTGCCGCCGACGCAGCCCACGTTGGGGAGGGCGAGGTACTCCGGCGCGTTGCCGGGGCCGATCCCTCCCGTCGGGCAGAACCGGGCCTGGGGCAGCGGTCCGGCGAGGGACTTCAGATAGGCCGTGCCGCCGGCTGCCTGCGCCGGGAAGAACTTCATCTCCCGCACCCCGCGCTCCAGGAGTGCCACGACCTCGGAGACGGTCGACACCCCGGGCAGGAACGGCACGCCGGACCCGGCCATCGCCGCCAGCAGCCCGTCCGTCCACCCCGGGCTGACCAGGAACCGTGCCCCGGCGGCCACGCACCCGGTGACCTGCCCGGGAGTGAGGACGGTCCCCGCGCCGACCACCGCGTCCGGTACCGCGCCGGCGATCTCCCGGATGGCGTCGAGCGCGGCGGGCGTCCGCAGCGTCACCTCGATCGCGGGCAGCCCGCCGGCCACCAGCGCCCGCGCCAGCGGCACGGCGTCGGCGGCGTCCTCGATCACGACCACGGGCACGACGGGGGCGAGGTCCAGCACGGAGGTGGGCATGACGAGCATCCTGCCGACGTGATGCAGCCTCCGCAAAGGGTGTTGCGCATGTTGCAATTAGAGGGTGTTGCTGACGTTAGCCCCTCAAGCGGCAGCGGCAGCGGCCTGCTCCTGCTGCCGCTATAGCCTCAGCGACTGCTCCAACTGTCGCTATAGCCTCTAACTCTAGTGAACCTCTGTAACCAACACGTCCAGTGCCCAGCCCTGCCCCGGCTTCCCCGGCCTCCCCGCCTGACCCGGCGCGGGCGCCGTCACCTCCACCTCGTACCCCAGGTCCCGCAGCGCCTCCACCAGCTCGGCCGGGCCGGCCGGCGCGGCCCCGTCGGTCAGCAGGCTCCGCACGATCCGCCCCTTGGTCGCCTTGTTGAAGTGGCTGACCACCTTCCGCGTCGGCGCGTGCAGCACCCGTACCGTCGCCGTCCGCGCGGCCACCTCGCCCTTCGGCTTCCAGGCCGCCGCGTAGGCCGCCGACCGCAGGTCCAGCACCAGCCCCGACCCGGCCGCCTCCGGCAGCACCTCGGCCATCGGCCCGCGCCAGTGCGTGCCCAGCGCCCCGAGCCCCGGCAGCCGTACCCCCATCGAGCAGCGGTAGGACGGGATCCGGTCCGTCACCCGGACCGCACCCCACAACCCCGAGAACACCAGCAGCGACCGCGCCGCCCGCCGCTTCGCGGCCGGGTCCAGGGACGCCAGGCCGAGGGCGTCGTACAGCACCCCCGTGTAGATCTCCCCGGCCGGGCGCGCGCCCGCCGTCCGCAGCTGCGCGTTCTTCGCGACCTCGCCGCGCAGTCCCTCGCTCAGTCCGAGGACCTCACGGGCCTTCTCCTCGTCGCCCGCGCACAGGTCGACCAGTTCGGCCAGCACGGCCTCGCGGGCCTCCGCGAGCCCCGGCAGCGACAGCGACCCGGGCTTCAGCGGGGCGCCACGACCCGAGGACGCCTTGCCTTCCGAGGGCGGCAGCAGGACCAGCACACGTACTCCTCTTCATGATGGGCCTTCACGACCGGCCTTCACGACCGGCCTTCACGACCGGCCTTCACACTCGACCTTGGTGACCGACGTTCGTGACCGACGTTCGTCATCGACGCTTCGCGCCAGCGTAAGACGCCGGAGCCGGGCGATGTGACTACGCTCGACCTATGCCCCGCCGTCACATCCGCGTCAAGGGTGCCCCCGAGGCCCCCCTCCGGGCCGCGCTCAGCGCGCTCCGGGCCGACCTCGGCGTCCCCGACAGCTTCCCGGTCGAGGTCCTCGCGGAGGCCGAGGGCGCCGCGAAGGCCCCGGCCGTGCCCGCGCACGACGCGACCGACATCCCCTTCTTCACGGTCGACCCGCCCACGTCGAGGGACCTGGACCAGGCGATGCACCTGTCCCGGCACGACGGCGGCTACCGCGTCCGGTACGCCATCGCCGACGTCGCCGCCTTCGTCGTACCCGGCGGAGCGCTGGACTCCGAGGCGCACCACCGCGTGACCACGCTCTACTTCCCGGACGGCAGGGTCCCGCTGCACCCCGCCGTGCTCAGCGAGGGCGCCGCGAGCCTGCTCCCGGACCAGACCTGCCCGGCCGTGCTGTGGACCCTCGACCTGGACGCGGAGGGGCGGACCCGGGCCGCCGACGTCCGGCGGGCCCTGGTGCGCAGCCGGGCCAAGCTCGACTACGCGGATGTGCAGCGGCGGATCGACGACGGGACCGCCGAGGAACCCGTCGCGCTGCTCAAGGAGATCGGCGAGGCGCGGGAACTGCTGGAGGTGGCGCGCGGCGGCATCTCGCTGAACGTGCCGGAGCAGGAGATCGTCGAGCACGACCACACCTACGAGCTCGCCTACCGCGCCCCGCTGCCCGCCGACGCCTGGAACGCGCAGATCTCCCTGCTCACCGGCATGGCCGCCGCCGAGATGATGCTCGCCCACGGCACCGGTGTGCTGCGCACCCTGCCGACCGCCCCCGACGGCGCCGTGGTCCGGCTGCGCCGTACCGCGCGGGCGCTGCGCATCGAGTGGCCGCACCATGTGTCGTACGCGGAGCTGATCCGCTCCCTGAACCCGCGCCGCCCCCGGCACGCGGCCTTCCTCCAGGAGTGCACCACCCTGCTGCGCGGCGCCGGGTACACGGTCTTCCGGGACGGCGTCCGGCCCGCGGTCACCACCCACGCGGCGGTGGCCGCCCCCTACGCCCACTGCACCGCGCCCCTGCGCCGCCTCGCGGACCGCTACGCGTCCGAACTCTGCCTCGCGGCGGCGGCCGGCGAGACCCCGCCGGACTGGGTGCTGATGGGGCTGGACGCCCTACCCAAGGAGATGGCGGAGGGCTCGCGGCGCTCGGGCACGGTGGAACGGGAGTGCGTCGACATCGTCGAGGCGGCCCTGCTGAAGGACCGGGTCGGCGAGGTCTTCGACGGCTGCGTGGTCGAGGTCGAGGAGCACCGGCCGACCGTGGGGCGGGTGCTGCTCCAGGAGCCCGCCGTCATAGGCCGGATCGAGGACGGGGTGCGTCTTCCGCTGGGCGAGCGGCTGCCGGTACGGCTGGTCGAGGCCGATCCGGGCACGGCGAAGGTGCGGTTCGCGCCCGCGTGAGCGCCTGACCGAGCTGTCGTACGAGACCGGTCGCGTCGTCGGCGTGCAGGCGTACGACGCTCACCTCGCGGGCGCGGCCCAGCAGCGTGAAGTGGGTGACGGGCTCGGCGAGTTCGACGGTCACCGAGGTCTGGGAGCCCACGGGCACGTCGAGTTCGGCGGCGGCCTTCCTGTCGTGCAGGTAACGGGTGTCGGAGCGCACGGACTTGATGAGGTGCAGCGGTATGCGCTGCTCCAGCCGGACACCGTTGCGGACGAGCAGGGCGTCCTGGGTCAGCAGGTGCGGGTGGACCACGCTCGCCGCGTGCAGGCCGACGACCATGAGGACCGTGTAGACGTCCAGGACCAGCATCACCCGTTCCACGGCGGGCCAGTCGCGCAGCAGCACCGACACGGCGACCGTCTCGACCACGCAGACGAAGGCCAGCCCGGACATCATCGCGCCCTGGCCCTCGGCGTACCCGAACCGCGTGCCTGTTCCGCTGGTGCGCCGGGCCGCCCACCGCACCAGGCTCGCCATCAGCCGCGCCTCGTGCCGCAGGATCGCGCGGGCCGTCCTCACGGTCCCTCCCCGGTCGTCAGGATGTCGAGCGCCCGGCGGATCGCGGCGGCCTGGGCCGGGGCGAGATCGGCGTAGAGGGCGCGCAGGAAGCTGTTCTCGTGGTCGAAGCCGTGGTCCGGGACGACACCGGCGGGGACGGTGTCGGCGATCACCCGGGCGGCCTCGGCCACCCGGGGATCGTCGGGGCCGGCGTCGGCGAGCGCGTCGAGGAGCGTGTACGCCTCGCGGGCCCTGGCCCTGGCCGTGGCCCGTGCCGACCCCGCCATGGCGCCGGCCAGGGACATCAGCCGGGCCCGTTCCTCGGGGTCCACGACCGTCTCCAGCATGGCGAATACCGCACGGTCCTTGGCGGCCATGGGGGAGTCACCGAGGTGCGGGGCGGTCGCCCTGAACAGGGCGGCCAGTTCGGGCGAGACGGGCCCCTCTGCGGGCGGTTCGCCCGCGTCCAGGAGGGACCGCAGCCGTTGCCGGCGGTCGTGGATCTCGGCCTCCTGCCGGGCGAGGTCCGCGTCGAGCTCGGTGAGCACCTCGACGAGATCCCTGCCGGCCTCGTCCGCGAGCACGTCCCGCACCTCGGCGAGGCCGAGACCCAGCTCGGTCAGCCGCCGGATCCGGGCGAGGACGACGGCGTGCCGGAGGGTGTAGTCCCGGTACCCGTTGGCGAGCCGCCCGGGCTCGGGCAGCAGTCCCTGGTGGTGGTAGTGCCGCACCGTGCGCGTACTGACGCCGACGGCGGCGGCGAGTTCTCCGATCCGCATGCCACCAGTACAGACGTTGACGCCGCGACAGGGTCAAGCCACGGGGTGCCCCCGCGCGGCAAGCCACGGGGTGCCCCCGCGCGGCAAGCCACGGGGTGCCCCCGTGCGGCAAGCCACGGGGTGTCCGTGGGCAGGTGGTGCTGTGCCCGGGGTGAGGTGGTGCTGTGCCCGTGGGTCAGGCGGCGACGTACCAGCGCGTCAGGGTGGCGTCGAGATCGTCTGCCTGGTGGCCCTGGTCCTGGTCCTGGTCCGCGGCCCAGGCGACGAAGCCGTCGGGGCGTACGAGCAGGCCGGTCAGTTCCGGACGTGCGGGGCAGGCCACGGTCAGTACGTCCACCCGGTCGGCGTACCCCTCCGCGCGGGCCCGCAGCTTGGGGTCGTCCGCGAGGTCGAGCAGCACGGCCCGGCCGCCGTGCAGCCGGTCACCGAGCCGGCTGCCGTCGGAGAGCTCCAGGTCGGGGGCGCTGCGCCCGGTCAGCGGGTGCTCGCCGGGCAGGTCGTGACGCTGCCAGACACCGGAGATCCGCCCGACGAGGTACGTCGTCCCGGTCGTCGTCAGCGCCAGGTCGGTGACCACCCGGCGCAGCGCACGGGCGTGCGGGTCGGGCCGCATCACGGCGATCTGGGCGCGGGTCCAGTCGAGCACCCAGGCGCCGACGGGATGCCGTTCGGCGGTGTAGCTGTCCAGGAGGGCGTCCGGCGCGAGCCCGCGCACGACGGCGGCGAGCTTCCAGCCGAGGTTCATGGCGTCGCCGAGCCCGAGGTTGAGTCCCTGCCCGCCGAACGGCGAGTGCACGTGCGCCGCGTCCCCCGCGAGCAGCACCCGGCCCCGCCGGTAGGTGCTCGCCTGCCGGGCGTTGTCGGTGAACCGGGTCGAGGAGTGCACCTCGTGGACGGTCACCTCGTCGACGCCCGACACCCGGCGCAGGGAGGTCTGCAATTCCTCGGCGGTGATCGGCGCCGAGCGGTCGGCGGGCGGCCCGTCGAACTCGACGGTGAGGATCCGGCCGGGGAAGGGGCCGTTGACGTACGTCCCCACGTCGGTGGTGTTCCAGCCGACCCCGAGCCGCTCGCCGCCGCTCATCTCGACGACCGCCTGATAGCCGGTGATCTCCGGTTCGGTCCCCGGGAAGTCGAACCCGGCGAGCTTGCGGACGGTGCTCCGCCCGCCGTCGCACCCCACCAGCCACCCGGCCCCGATCCGCGTCCCGTCGGCGAGGCGGACGACCACTCCGTCGTCGTCGGCGTCGAAGCCGGTCAGCTCCGCGCCGCGGCGGACCTCGACGCCGAGCCGTTCGGCACGGGCGCCCAGGATCCGCTCCAGGTCGGCCTGCGGGACACCGAGGCCGACGCCGTCGGCGGGGCCGATGTCGGCGAACGCCGGGTCGGTGTGGTCGAACAGGTCACCGCGCATCATGATCCCGGCGAAGTGCCCGGCGAACTTCGGGGGCGTGCGGGTCGCGCCTGCGCCCTGGTCCGCGGCCTGCTCCCCGCCCCGCTCCCCGAGGAAGGCCCGCATCCGCCACCGGTTCTTCTCCCAGGCCGCCGCGAGGTCGGGCAGTAGCCCCCGCCGGTAGAGCGCCACCGCGCCCGCCGTGTTGATCCCGCCCGCCTTGATGGTCTCGTCCACCTCGGTCAGCCGCTCCACGACCAGGACCCGCGCCCCGCCGAGCCGCAGCTCGCAGGCGAGGAAGAGCCCGACGGGGCCGCCGCCGGCCACCACCACGTCGTAGTCGCCGCGGTCGCCGTTCCCGCCGTCGCTGTTCTTGCCGTTGCCGTTGCCGTTGCCGTTGCCGTTGCCGTTGCCATCGTTCATGGCGTGTGTCGTCGTCATGGCTTCACTGTAGTCACTAAAAGTTTCGAGCGGCTATAGTTTTCTTGTGATCGATGACAGCAGGCCAGGGGAGTCCCTGCGGGAGCGCAAGAAGCGGGAGACGCGGCAGCGGATCTCGAACGTCGCGACGGTGATGTTCCGGGAGCGCGGCTTCGACCGGGTGACCGTCGCGGAGGTCGCACGGGAGGCCGGCGTCTCCGCGATGACCGTCTTCAACTACTTCCCGCGCAAGGAGGACCTGTTCCTCGACCGCATCCCGCAGGCGGTCGAGGCCTTCGCCGGCGCGGTACGGGGGCGCGCGGCCGACGAGACGCCGCTCGCGGCGCTGCGTGGCCTCGCGTTCCGGTTCATCGACGCGGGGCATCCGCTGGGCGGCCTGGGGGAGGGCTTCGCGGGCTTCTGGTTCGTCGTCGCCGACTCGCCCGCGCTGCTGGCGCGGGCGCGGGAGGGTGCCGAGGAGGTCGAGCGGGCGCTGGCCCGCGCCCTCGCCGAGGCCGGCCTCGGCGACCCGGAGCTGATGGCGGCCGTGTTCGTCGCCGCGTACCGCTCGGTGTGTGTCGTCTCTGTGAGTCGTGAGCTCGCGGGCGAGCCGTTCGAGGAGGTCGCCGTGGACCACCGGGTGCGGATGGCGGCGGCGTTCGACGCGCTGGAGCGGATGTTCCCCGGCGCGTGACGGGCCGACCGGCCGAGCGACTGACCGGCGGCCTTGACGGCTAATGCCGTTAGCCGTACGGTCATGGCTAACGGCGTTAGCCGATATGCCTTCGGGAGGCAGCCATGACCACCACGACGACCACTGCAATCACCGCAACCTCTGCGATCACCGCAACCAGCACCGCCTCTGCAACCAGCACTGCCTCTGCAACCTCTGCAACCTCTGCAACCAGGAGTGCCACCCCCCGGGTCCGCGGCGCCGCAACCGTGGCCCGCCGTACGGCCTGGCTGGCCGGAGCCCTGTTCTGGACGGCCTTCGCGGTACTGGAGGGCGTGAACCACGGCTGGCTCGCCGGCGCCCTCGCCCTGCTCTTCCTCCTCCTCCCGGACCTCACCTTCCTGATCGCCCTCGACGAGGCGCCCCGGATGGCGAAGGGGCAGCTGCCGCCGCGCGCGGTGCCGTACTACAACGCGATGCACCGTGCGCTGGTCCCGCTGGCGCTGCTCACGGCGTACGCGGTGCAGCCCTTCTTCTTCTGGCCCCCGGCCTTCGCCGCGCTCTGCGGCTGGCTGGCCCACATCTCGTACGATCGCGCCTTCGGCTACGGACTGCGGACGAAAGAAGGCTTCCAGCGTGACTGACGACCGGCTGACGGCGAGGGCGCGGGAGATCGTCGCGGCGGCCAGGGAGCTGCTGGAGGAGTCCGGCCCCGCCGACCTCACCATGCGCACCCTCGCCGACCGCCTCGGCATCAAGGCCCCCTCCCTCTACAAGCACTTCCCGGACAAGCACGCCGTGGAGGTGGAGCTGACCGCGCAGATGCTGGAGGAGGCGGCCGCGGCCATGGAGGCGGCAGAGACCCGGCACCCCGGATCCCTGGAGGCCCTGGCCGAGGCGTACCGCGCCTACGCCCTGGCCCACCCCCACCTCTACTGCCTGGCCACCGAACGCCCCCTGCCGCGCACCCGGCTGCCGGACGGCCTGGAGGCCCGGGCCGCCCTCCCGCTCCTGCGGGCCTGCGGCGGCGACCAGGACCTGGCCCGCGCCACCTGGGCGTTCGCGCACGGCATGGTCGTTCTGGAGATCCACGGCCGGTTTCCGGACGACGCCGACCTGGACGCGGCATGGAAACGGGGTGTGAGGGCGTTGCACTCTTAGCGGAGGGGGTGCGAACGTGGCTGAACAGGCACGGTGGACGAGGGCGAGGCTGGGCCGCTGCGGCCCGTCACTCGACCTGCTGACGGCGAACTTCGAACGGCACACCTACGCCCCGCACGCGCACGCCGAGTTCACGATCGGGGTGTGCGTCGGCGGCTCCGAGGTCATCGACTACCGGGGCGGCCACATCAGTACCGGCCCCGGTTCCATCGTCGTCCTGGCCCCCGGCGAGATGCACACGGGCGGCCCCGCCACCGCGACCGACGGCTACGCCTACCGCGCCCTGTACGCGGACCCGGCCCTGCTGGCGGACGGCACCCTGGACGCCGTACCGCACTTCCGGGACCCCGTACTGGACGACCCCGAGCTGGCCGCGGTCCTGCGCCGGACCCACGCCGAACTGGCCGCCTGCCCGGACCCGCTGGAAGCGGAGTCCCGCCTGCCGTGGCTGCTGACGGCCCTGTCCCGGCGTCACTCCACGGCACGGCCGGCGACGGACCGGGTCGCCGGAGCGCACGGCATCTCCCTGCTGGTCCGGGACCGCCTGGCCGACGAGCTGACCTGCCCGCCGTCGCTCGCCGACCTGGCCGCGGACCTGGGCCTCTCCCGCTACCAACTGCTCCGGGCGTTCCGTACGACGATGGGCGTGCCGCCGTATGCCTGGCTGGCCCAGCACCGGGTGAACCGGGCCCGCGGGCTGCTGGAGGCGGGTCTGCGACCGGCGGAGGTGGCGACGCTGGTGGGCTTCGCCGACCAGGCCCATCTGACCCGCTGGTTCCGGCGGGTGCTTGGGGTGACCCCGGCGGCGTACCGCAACAGCGTTCAAGACGCGGCACGGCGCTGACCGCGAGACTCTCCCCATGACTGCACGCGGCTGGCTGTTGTTCTCCCTGATGGGAGTGGTCTGGGGCATCCCCTATCTGATGATCAAGGTGGCGGTGGACGAGGTGTCCCCGTCGATGGTGGTCTTCGCGCGCTGTGCGGTGGGAGCGCTGCTGCTCCTGCCGCTGGCGATCCGGCAGGGCGGCCTGCTGGGCACCCTGCGGGCCCACTGGCGTCCGATGCTGGCTTTCGCCTGCATCGAGATCATGGGCCCGTGGTTCACGCTCACGGACGCCGAACGGCACCTCTCCAGCTCGACGGCGGGCCTGCTGATCGCGGGCGTGCCGATCGTGGGCGTGGTGGCGGCGCGCTACTTCGGCGGCGAGCGGGAGCACATGGGTGCCCGCCGGATCGCGGGCCTCCTGATCGGCCTGGCCGGCGTGGGCGTCCTGACCGTCCCGCACCTGACCGGCGGTGACGCGCGCTCCCTCGGCGAGGTCCTGCTCACGGTGATCGGCTACGCGACCGCGCCCCTCATCGCGGCCCGCCGCCTGAAGGACGTCCCGACGCTACAGCTGATAGCGCCGTGCCTGACCCTGACGGCCCTGGTCTACGCCCCCGCGGCGGCGGTCACCCGGCCCTCCACCCTGCCCTCCACGAACGCGCTCCTCTCCCTCCTCGCGCTGGGCGTCCTGTGCACGGCGGTGGCCTTCGTCGCCTTCCTGGAACTCATCAAGGAGATCGGCCCGACCCGCTCCACCGTCATCACGTACGTCAACCCGGCGGTGGCGGTGGCGGCCGGGGCTCTCTTCCTGGACGAGAGCTTCACCCCGACGATCGCCGCGGCCTTCGCACTGATCCTGACGGGCTCGGTACTGGCGACGATGGCCTCGGCACCGAGGAGGCCGGCCCGCCCGGTAACATGGTCGCCACGGCAGACGAGCCGGGCGGACGGCCGCGTGGAGTCCCCCTAGGGGGCTTCCCGAGGAACGTCCGGGCTCCACAGGGCAGGGTGGTGGCTAACGGCCACCCGAGGCGACTCGCGGGACAGTGCCACAGAAAGCAAACCGCCGGGGACCTCGGTCCTCGGTAAGGGTGAAACGGTGGTGTAAGAGACCACCAGTGCCCAGGGCGACCTGGGCAGCTAGGTAAACCCCACCCGGAGCAAGGTCAAGAGGGGCGCCGTGAAAAGCGCTCTGCGGGGACGTTCGAGGGCTGCCCGCCCGAGCCCCCGGGTAGACCGCACGAGGCCGGTGGCAACACCGGCCCTAGATGGATGGCCGTCACCCCGACTCCCGCGAGGGACCGGGGAACAGAACCCGGCGTACAGCCCGACTCGTCTGCCTTCAGGACTCCGACTTGGCCGAATAGCCCGGTGCGAGCCCTTGCCCTGTCGGGGTGTATCCCGCTTCTACCCAGGAGTCCCCGCGACTTCCCGCGGAAGTGTGCACGCGTTGTGCACCGGCGTGGGCCTTGGTCGGCGGGTTCGGTGGCCGCGGGCGCCGGGTCCGATCAGGGGGCCGCAGCGGGAGGAGCGGCCTCGCCCTCGATGCGTGGGTCGGCCGTTGTGCGCCTTGGTAGTGGTTCGCCTTCCTCTCGGGGATCGCGGTGTCGCTGGCTGCGGAGATCGCTGCATCCCCGGCCTAGACCCGGAAGCCGGCCTCTGCCACCGACGACCCGAAAGTCGTACGCACGTGCGGCGTGTAGACCCTATGATCACTCCGCCTCAGCGTCCGCTGCGGCCACACACGCCCCCGAGACAGGCCGAAGACGATGACGAGCACCGCCCGCAAAGCTCCCTCGTGTGGCTCGCCCGGTCCCGGCGTAACGCCCAGGAGCTGTCCCCTGAGGCCTCGCTCCCGAGTCGGGGCTGGACGATTGGCGCGTGGTTCATACCGGTGGTCAACTTCTTTGTCCCTCGCCGGTTCGTCCTCGACATCGGGCATGCGAGCTCAGCGTCATGGGAGCAGAACCGAGGCGCGAGACTGGTGAACCTGTGGTGGGCCGCCTGGGTCACGCACGCGGTGGTGCTCGTGGTGGGGGACCGGGTGGCCCCGGGATCGATGGCCTTCCTCGTGGTAGCGGAGGCGCTCATGATCGCGGCGGCCGTGCTGCTGGGGCTCGTCATTGAGCGCATCACGGCGTTGCAGAGCGCCGCGTTCGGCACCACCGTCCCGATCGCACCTCTAGCGACGTGACTTGCTACGCGCGTGACCGGCAATTACCTGGCCTCGGTTCTCCGCACGAGCTGTCCGAGGATTGATCAAAAAAACGAGAAGCGCTTCTGACCTGCACCGATCGGACCCAAGCGGGGTCCAGTCAGTCGCTTGGAAAGCTGCACTTCTCAGGTGAAGAAGAGCATTGGGTTGTACCCGCGGGTCCACGTCGAGAGCGCACACCTTCTTCGACTGGCTCTCCTGCCGGGGTCGGTGGCTGTTGTACTCCGAGCGGCCCGGCGCCTGGGTTGCGGAGATCACCGACATTCCCGAACTGAGCACCTGGCCGAAAGACATGAGGCTGATCGTCCGCAAGGAACGGCCGTACCTGGGCGCCCAGTTGTGGTTCACCGACGACGACGGGCTGCGGCTGACCCCTTTCGCAACCAACACAAAGGGTGGCCAACTCGCCGACCTCGAACTGC
Organism: Streptomyces arenae; assembly: GCF_022343545.1. NCBI lineage: Bacteria > Bacillati > Actinomycetota > Actinomycetes > Kitasatosporales > Streptomycetaceae > Streptomyces > Streptomyces arenae. The sequence goes on along the minus strand of NZ_JAKQYH010000080.1, from coordinate 26,185 downwards.
GTCACCGCCGCCGGGCCCGCTGCGAGGACCGCATCCGAGGCGCGCGCGACGCCGGTCTGCGAACTCTGCCCCTGCACGGCACCGCACAGAACCGGATCTGCCGCTGTGTTCCGCGTCGATGGGTGTGCGGTTCAGTTCCGTCACGCTGGAGTGTGTCTGATCTGGGATCACCGGACGGGCCGTCAGAACTGGAGCGAGCTCCTCCCTCTGTGAGGGTGTGTGCGCAGGCCTTAAGATCAACCAATCTTTAGTCAAGATGGCTGAAAGGAATCCCTGTGCACCACTCCGCCCCGGCCGCCCCGGCCCCCGGCCGACGAAGATCCCGCCGGAGGCAACGAGCCTTGGCGGCGGCCCTGTTGGCCGCTCTCGTATGTGCCCCGCTGCCTCTGCTCAACGAGCCCGCGTTCGCCGACGACGCCGACTCGACCACCGAAGCCCCAGCGGTGCAGCGGACGTCTGGTGCCCGGACCGAGCTCGTCTCGGAGCGCACCGCGTCGACCACCACGTGGGCCAACGCCGACGGCACGACCACCGTCGAGTCGTACACCGGCCCGATCCGGGTCAAGCAGCAGGACGGCAGCTGGCAGCCGATCGACACCACCCTCATGTCCGAGGACGGCGTGGTGCGGCCGAAGAACGCGGCCGCCGACATCACTTTCTCCGGCGGCGGTTCGGGCGAACCGCTGGCCGAGGTCTCCCGGGGCGGCCGTACCCTCGGCCTCGACTGGCCCACCAAGCTGCCCGAGCCGCGCCTGGACGGCCCGACCGCCGTCTACCCCGGCGCCGTCGAGGGCGGTGACCTCGTGGTGACCGCCCTCAAGGAGGGCTTCTCCCACTCCATCGTCCTGCGCCAGCGCCCCGACGGCCCGGTCAGCTATCGGCTGCCCGTCTCGGCCGACGGCCTCACCCTGCACGAGACCGCCGACGAACGGCTGCGCTGGAGCGACAGCAGCGGTCATACGGTCGCCACCGCGCCGATGCCGGTGATGTGGGGTTCGGGCGAGAAGCGCGCCTCCGGTGAGCCCGAGGACCTTGCGGCCATCGACGTCACGGTCGAGCGGGACGCGGACACTGGCGACCAGGTCCTGGTCATGGAGCCCGACCCGGAGTTCCTCGCCGATCCCGAGCTGAAGTATCCGGTCACCATCGACCCGACCGACTCCCTGTTCGGCCCGGTCACCGACACATGGGTCCAGTACGACGACTACCTCACCTCGCAGCGCGGCTCGACCGAGCTGAAGGCCGGTACCTACAACGGCACCGAAAAGGCCCGCTCGTACCTGAAGTTCGACGTGGCGAAGTACGCCGGCAAGCACATCGTCGACACCGACCTGCGCCTGTACTCGTACTACTCGTCCACGTGCTCCACCACGAACTCCGGCAACCAGGTGCGCCGTATCACCTCCACCTGGGACCCGTCGGCCATCACCTGGGCCGACCAGCCGACGACCACCTCGACCGGCGCCGTGACCTCCACCGCAGCCAAGGGCTACAACTCCAGCTGCCCGGCCGGGCACGTCTCCTGGGACATCGACGGGATCGTCCAGGCCTGGGCCGACGGCCAGCCGAACTACGGTGTGCGGATGGCGGCCGTCGACGAGACGGACCCGCTGACCTGGCGCCGCTACTACTCGGCGAACCAGACGGACGGCTCGCACAACGCCGCCTATGAGCCCTCCCTGACGGTCACCTACAACACCAAGCCCGGTACCGCGACGGCCGTCTCCCCGCTGTCCGGCACCTATACCTCCGACACCACGCCCACTCTGTCGGCCAAGGCCGTCGATGCCGATGCCCAGCAGCTCACGCTGACCTTCGAGGTCTGGGCGGCGAACGGCACCGCGGCCCTGCAGTCCGGCACCTCCGGGTCCGTGGCCTCCGGCGCGGTGGCGACCCACACGGCCGGCACCTTGGCGGCGGGCGACTACAAGTGGCGGGCCAGGGCGTCCGACGGCACCGACAGCGGGGCCTGGTCCGGGTGGCAGACGTTCACCGTGGACACCACCGTCCCGTCCGCTCCCGCCATCACCTCCACAAGTCACCCCTCCGCGTCGGCCTGGTACGACGCCACCACGTTCACGGGCACGCTCGCCGCGACGGATGCCTCCGGCGTGAGCGGATACGCCGTCAAGCTCGACCAGAGCCCGACGACGTCCGCCGGAACCACCGTCACGCAGACGACGGCCGACGTGAACTGGTCCGGGCGTACCGACGGCACCTGGTGGGTGCACGCGGCCGCCAAGGACAAGGCGGGGCTGTGGTCCCCGACCCAGCACCGCAGCTTCAACGTCGACACCACCGCCCCGGGCGCGCCCGGCGGCCTGGTCTCCTCCACGCACCCCGTGACGACCAGTGCCTACGCCAACCGCACCGCCTCGTTCAGCTGGTCGGCGCCCACGGACCTGTCCGGCGCCGCTGGTTACGTCGTCACCGTGGACCGTGTCGCGGACACCCTGCCGGCCACCACAGGCACGGTGCAGACGTCGACGAAGCTCACCACCACCGTGAACGCGGACGGCACCTGGTACCTGCACGTGCGGGCCAAGGATCAGGCGGGCAACTGGTCGTCCACCGCCGCGCATCTGCCGTTCCGCGTCGACATGACGCTGCCGCCCAGCCCGGTGATCAGCTCCGCCACGCACCCGGACCAGACGGGCGCGTACAAGAGCGGTTCCTTCAGCGCGACGTGGACCGCGCCCTCCGGCTCCTCCGCCGGGTACAGCATCGTCGTCGACGACACCGCCGACACCACGCCCGACAGCACGGCTGAGACGACCGGCACCTCGTACACGACGACCCGCACCGAGGGCACCTGGTACCTGCACGTGCGCGGCATCGACGGCAACGGCACAGGCGGGGCGACCTCCCACTACCGGTTCACCGTCGACACCACGGCGCCCGGCGCCCCGGCCGTGACCTCCGTGGCCTACCCGTCGAACGCCTGGGCCGGTGGAGCACAGGTGACCGGTACCTTCACGCTGACGCCCGAGGGCACCGACACCCGAAGTCTGACGTACTCGGTCGACGGCGGCACCGCGCAGACCGTCACCACCACAGGCGGCCCGGTGGCACTGCCGATCACCCCGGCCACCGAGGGCAGCCACCAGCTCGTCGTCACCGCGACCGACCGGGCCGGCAACGTCTCGCCCCAGACCAAGCGCGCCTTCCACGTCGGACGGGCGGTCGTGACCGCGCCCGCCAACGGCGAGGTGCTCGTGGGTTCGGCCGATCTCGCGGTCAGCGCCCCGGCCTCGCTCACGGACGTCACCTTCCTCCAGCGAACCGCGTCCGCGGACCCGTGGCAGGTCATCCCGGCCTCCCAGGTCACCCGCGCCGATGGCACCGCCGTCACCTGGCCGGTGCCGCTCACCGGCGGCGCGGCGCCGAAGCTGCTGTGGGACACCTCGTCCCTGTCCGGCAGCGGCAGCCGGCAGATCGGCGCCCGATTCGGCGGGACGTACGCCCCGCCGGAGGCCGAACCGGTCTCGGCAGTGGTCGACCGCGTCGAAGTCATCGACAGCGGCCAGAGCGACACCATGCCGGAATCGGAACCAGCCCAGGCATACGCTCTGGAGCAGGCAGAGGCCCGCGCGGCCGAGAACCCCGATACCTTCGCCCCGCCCTACGTCGACGCGGCGACGGGTGAACTGGTCGCGCCGGTCGCGGAGTCGGCCTCGGCCGACGAGGCGTCCGCCCCGATCCAGGTGACTCAGGCCCCGTCCGACGAGGGCAGCGGACTGCCCACGGACGACACGGAGGACGGCACCAAGCCCGACACCGAGCCCAACGAGGCCGAGACTCCGGCGCCGCCCGCCGACGGGTCCGTGGAGACCACCGGCGAGGAGTCGTTCCCGATGCCCGAGGACACCACTGAGACCACTCCGGCGCCTACCGGGCCGACCCTCACCGAGCAGGTCGTCCCGCGCACCGAAGTGGTGGACCACAGCGTCACCGCGCTGGCGTCCGTGCGCGACGAGGTACTCCAACTGTCGGAGGCGGAACTGCCCGGCGTGAGCGGACTGCGCGTCGCGTCCGTCGACGCCGCGGAGAACCGTGTCGTCGTGGGGACCGAGACGGCCGCCCCTGAGCTGGTCACCGCCCTGGGCGAGCGATACGGCACCGACACCGTGGCGGTGCAGCTCATGTCCGGAGCCGACGGCCTGGAGCCCCAGGCGACCCGCTACAACGACACCTCGCCCTACTACGGCGGGGCACGCATCTACTCGCAGATGACCGCCAGCTCGGCGGCCTGGTGCACGGCGGGATTCGCCTGGAGGTACAGCGGCAAGTGGTACATGGTGACCGCGGGCCACTGCACCTCCGGCAACGGAGCCATAACGAACCCCAGCGGCACCGACTACATAGGTCCCGTCGTCCGGGACAACTGGAAGAACGGGTACGGTTCGGTGAAGCTCTCCGGCCAGAGCTACTACTCGGGTGACCTGTCGCTGTACCGCGTCAACAGTGACAGTTCCGCCTCGGCCCGGATCTACAAGGGCGGCAAGACATCCAGCTCGTCCCGACCGGTCCAGGACTACTGGCGGCGCTGGGCACAAGAGGGCGACAAGATCTGTACGGGCGGCATGATGACCGGCGAGAAGTGCGGCTGGGAGGTCACCGACACGCAGGCGACCGTCCACTATTCCGGCGGTACGACTGCCAAGAACATGGTCGTCGCCAAGAAGACGTCCGGATCCTGCACGATCAAGGGTGACTCCGGCGGCCCCGTGTACACCGTCGACGGCAGCGGACGCGCCTACGCCAAGGGCATCATCTCCGGCGGCGGTGGCGGCGGCAGCGACAACAGCGGCGGGTTCTTCGACCCGTGCTGGCTGTACTTCACCGACATCGGACTGGCCAACAGCGCCTTCCCCGGCACAGTAGCGAGGTACTGACATGCGCCGTGCCCTTCTCACACCGTTGCTGGCAGTGGCCCTGACCGGTTGTTCGCTCCTCGGCCAGGACGCGTCGTGCACCGAGGCCGACGCGGACTCGCAGGTCTCCGCCGTGTGGCGGCCCGCCGACTTCGGCGGCCGGGACGCGGTGAGGATCCGGCTGTGCGTGGACGGCACCTGCGAGGAGCGGACATCGGGCCGTCCCGATGACCCGATCGCCTCGCTGTCGGTCCACCTCCCCGACGACATCGGTGCGTCCACCGTGCCGGTGCGGCTCACCGTGACCTCCGTGAAGAGCGGCGACACGGTCGTCGAGGACAGCACTCGGGCCAGACTGACGGAGCAGCACCCCAACGGCACGTCCTGCCCGCCCACCACTTGGACGGCAACGTTCCGTGCCCACCCGCAAAAGGGCCTCACGTCGCCCAAGGGCATGAAACTCCAGGGCTGAGCCCCTACGCAAGCGCCCGTTCCCCCGGCACGACCGGAGGGACGGGCGCTTCGCGCCGTTCCCCCGCCATGTCGTTCTGATCGCATGCGTCTGAGCTCCGTAGAGTCACGGGAATGACCGATGAGCAGCAGTATGAGCGGGCCGTGGTGGGGGCCTGGGTGAGGATCGAGGCGTGGCTCGGGCGGCACGCGCCTACCGGATCCACAACGGCACCGGTCATCCAGCGGACTTCGGCTGGACGCCCGAACCCGGGACCGGGCTTCCTCCTCAAGGGGAGGGAACAGCCTGGCTGTTGCCGATGCGGCACGCGATCCCCCCCCCGGTGCAGCATCTGCCGGCCTGGGACGAAGGCCCCCACACCATCGGCCGGCCCGCCGACCCCGGCCACAGGACCGTCCGGTCAGGGGTCGGCCGGCTCCGATGACGATCGCGAGGATCGATCAGGCGCTTGCGGCGAAAACCATGGCCGAAGTCATGGTCTGGGAGAGGAGGGAAAGAGGTGAGTCACCTCGTGGGGTGGGTGGGGGCGGAGGGGGTGGTGTGGGGGAAGGGAGGAGGTGCGGGGGTACAACCTTTTGCGGGGTCGGGGGTCTGAACAGGCACAACACACCTGCGCTAGCTACCGGGGGGTAGGCATGCGACGGATAGGTACTGTGCTGGCCGCGATGATGCTGGCTGGTGGTGGGCTGCTGGGCGGTGCGGTTCCGGCGGTGGCCGCGCCGGCCGCCGTGGACTGCGGCGTGACGTGGGGAAGCCTCGACAAGAGCGGGGACTCCGTTGTCAACAGGCGGCTGGTCGGCGTGCGGGCCGGGCAGCACGAGTGCTACGACCGGCTGGTCTTCGATGCCCAGGGCACCTCGGCCGACCCGATCCGGTACTCCGTGCGCTACGTCGACGTCCTGCACCAGGACCCCAGCGACGTCGTCGTTCCCATCAAGGGCGGCGCCATTCTGGAGATCTCGCTGTTCTCCTCGCGCTACGACCCGGCGACCGGACAGCCTTACCCGGCGCTTCCGGCCGTCGACGTCACCGGATACCGGACCTTCCGGGAGTTCAAGGTCACGGGCGGGTCCGAGGGTTACACCCAGGCGGGGCTGGGTGTCCGCGCCCGGCTGCCGTTCCGGGTCTTCCAGACGGCCAACCACCTCGTGGTGGATGTGGCCCACACCTGGTGAAGCCGTGGTGCTGTCGGGGGCGCTCGACATGAGTGCCGAGCGCCCCCGGGTGCCTCGACGGGTTACTGCTCCTTGACCCCGGGGCCGATCTCCACCGTGGGCGGGACCGCCTCGGCCGGGCGGCGGTCGGCGGTTCGCGGGCGGGGGACGCCGATGCCGGCGGCGGGGATCGTCTGGCGGGTGGGGAGCGGGAAGAGGCGGGCCACCCGGGCGGTCGTCTCGGCCGCCTCCCATTCCTCCAGCAGCGCCCGCGTCCGTTGCTCGCCCAGCCGGCGTCCGGTCTGGCGGTGGACGGCCAGCGCGCGACGGGCGAAGTCCCGGGCCTCGGGACCGCCCGGCGTGTGCGTGCGGGCCAGGATCAGCAGGCTGTCGGCCTCCGACATCCGGTAGTGGTGGGTCACCGCCAATTGCAGCGCCTGGTGGGCGTAGTCACGCGCGGTGTCCGGGCGCCCCAGCGCCTCGGCCGTGGCCGCGGCCGCCACCAGGGCTCTGCTGTGCCAGCCCGGGTTCCCCGACTCGTCCGCCAGGACCACCGCCGCGAGGTGTTCCTCCATGTTCCGGTCGACCGTGGCCAGGACGCTGCGTGCCAGCCAGCTCCAGCGCGGGGCCTTCAGACCCCGCGCCAGGCGCCACGCCTGTTCCGCACACTCGCGCGCCGCCACCGGCCGGCCGGCGTCCAGGTGGACCGTGGCCAGCTCGCTGCGGACCGCCGACTCCAGGTCGGCGTCGCCGAACCGCCCCAGGGTGACCAGGGCCCGCGAGTACAGCGCGCCGGCCTCCTCCACGTCTCCCAGGGCGTGTTTCGCGAGCGCCAGGTTGACCAGGACGTACGGCTCCTGGTTCCGCGCGCCCGCCGCCGTGGCCAGTTCCAGCGCCCGGCACCGGACACGCAGCGAGTCGCCCAGCCGGCCCAGCTCGAAGTACACCTCGCCGAGCCGCGACAGCGTGACCACCGTGCCGGCGGTGCCACGGTCCGACGGCGCCGCGGGCAGCACCGACTCCAGGCGGCCCGCCGCCTCGTCGAGGTGCCCGGTGAAGATCAGGATCTGCGCGATGAAGTTCTCACAGCCGTCGATGCCGTGGCGGTGGTCGATGGCCCGCGCGATCGACAGGGCCGACTTGAAGCACCGCATCGCCTTCGCGTAGTCGTTCACGCTCAGGTTCGCGTGCGCCAGGCTGTACCAGCCGCTGAACCGGGCCTCCGCGTTGCCCAGGCGTTCGGCGGCCGTGATGGCGGCGTTGGCGGCGTCGATCCAGTCACCCACGTTCATCCGGCTGGCGAAATAGGGGCGCAGACCGTCGGCGATCCGCCAGGTGTGGGTGCCGATCGGGTCGTCGTGCAGGGCGGCGATCAGGTTCGGGATCTCGTTGTCGAACCAGGCCAGCGCCTCGGCAGCGGTGTCGAAGTCGGCGTCCGGGGAGTGTTCCGCGCCGGACAGCCGGGCGTATCCGGGGTACGCCAGGGTCTGCGCCGCGAGCGTGCGTTCCAGGTACCAGCGGGTCAGCCGGCCCCGGGCCCGCTCCCGTTCCGGCGCGGAGTCCTCCGCCTCGGCGCGTGCCCGTGCGTACAGGCGGGTCAGGTCGTGGAGGGCGAAGCGGTCCGCCGCCGACTGGCCGATCAGGTGGGCGTCCAGCAGCCGGTCCACCAGCCGGCCGGCCTCGGCCCGGCTCAGACCGGCCAGCACCGCGGCCGCCGCTACCGTGAAGTCGGGGCCCGGGGCGAGCCCGAGCCGGCGGAACAGGCGCCGGGCGTCGGGGTCCAGTGCGTCGTACGACTGCCCGAGGACGGTCTGCATCGTGCTGTCGCTGTCGCCGGGGGTCTGGAGCGCGGTCAGCCGGTTGCCGTCGAGCAGGTCCCTGATGTGGTCGGCGATCGACGCCGGCGGATGGTTGGCGATGTTGGCCGCGGCGATGCTCAGCGCCAGCGGTATCCGCCCGCACGCCTCGGCCAGGCTGTGGGCCGCGTCCGGCTCGGCGCGCAGCCGCTCGGTGCCGAGCATGCGCTCCAGCAACTGCTCGGCCTCCTCCGGAGACATCGGCCCGACGGCCACCTGACGCGCCCCGTCCCGCACCACCAGGCCGGTCAGCCGGAAGCGGCTGGTGATCAGGGTCGCCGAGCCCGGCCCGGTGGTCAGCAGGGGGCGGACCTGGTCGACGGAGCGCGCGTTGTCCAGCAGCACCAGCAGGCGCTTGTCGGCGACCGTCGACCGGTACAGGTCGATGAGCTCGTCCGACTCGGCCGGAATGGCGTCCCGGGGCAGACCCAGCGAGCGCAGCGCGCGGGCGATCGTACGGGCCGGGGTCATCGCGCGTTGAGTGTCGTGGCCATGCAGATTGATGTAGAGCTGGCCGTCGGGGAAGCGGTCGGCCATCGTGCGGCCCCAGTGCACGGCCAGCGTCGTCTTGCCGACGCCGGCCGGGCCGACCACCGCGACCGTGCCCGGGGCCCCTTCGTCGGACAGGTTCCCGGCCAGGAAGGCGTCGAGCTGGTCGAGCACGTCCCGCCGGCCCACCAGCGGCGGCGTCGACGGCAGTTGCATCGGCACCGGGGGCGCAGGGGGAGCCGGGGGCGCGACCGGGGTGTCGGGCAGCGCGCCGTCCGACGGGGCGTCGGGGACGGCGACGGCGGGGGCGGGTTCGGGCTCGGCGCGGACGTGCACCGGCTCGGCCTGCGGGACCGGGGCCAGGACGTCCAGCGCGGGATCGGCCCGCAGGATCGCCAGTTCCATGTCGGTGAACCGGCGGCCCGGGGTGAGCCCCTGCTGCTCGGCCAGCAACGAGCGCAGCTCGCGCGCCTGTTCCAGCGCCGCGGTCTGCCGGCCCGAGCGGTACAGCGCGAGCATCAGCTTCGCGCGCAGGTTCTCGTGCAGGGGGTGCGCCGCGACCAGCGGCATCAGGTCGTCGATGAGCGCGCCGTGGTGGCCCTCGCCGATCTCCAGGTCCGCCAGTTCCTCGTACGCGGTCAGGCGCAAGCTGGTCAGCTGGGTCTGTGCCGACTCGGCGTAGCTGACAGCGATGTCGGCCAGCGGTGTGCCCCGCCACAGCGCGAGCGCCTCGCGGATCAGGCGCACCGCCGAACGGGTGTCGCCGCGCGCGGCCTCCTGACGGGCCCGGGCCATGCCGCCGCGGAAGACGTCGAGATCGAGTTCGCCGTCGTCGACGGTGATCGAGTATCCGGGGGCCCGGCTCTCGACCGGGATCCTGGCTCCGGCGTCCCGGCACACCCGGCGCAGCGCCGCGATGTCGGCCTGGATCTGGGAGCGGGCCGTCTGCGGTTCCGAGCCGCCCCACAGCGCGTCGATCAACTGCCCCGTGGAAACGACCCGGTTGGCGTGCAGCAGCAGATAACCCAGAACTGCCCGGCAGCGCGGCCTCTTCACCGCCAGCGGTATGTCCTCGAAGTCGATCCCGACCGGTCCTAGTAATGTGTAATGCATCGCCGTCAGTAACCCCCGTAAGCCGGGGGTCACCCGCCGGGGTCGCCGGCCGGCGCGCCCGGCGTGCGTCGTCAGCTGCCGTTCGCCTGCGTGTGCCCAGCCACCATTGCATGCTGATCGACTTGCAGTCGAGACCCGCATTGCGGACGCATGGCAGGTGCATAAGGCCACTTCGATAGCGTCTTGGGTGAATTGTGAAACCTGTCTGCACAGGCGCGGCGGTTGTTTTCGGAAACGGGCTGGAAACGACGGCGGAACCCGCGAAAAGCATGAATTCGGTGAGAACCGAGCAATGGGCGAGAACCGTGCGGTCCGCAACGGCCGTGCGTTTGTCGGACGTCGAAGACCGCTCGGTGTTCAGGGGGCCGACGGGCCGGGTGCCTCCGTGGGGACCGTCACGGGGGAGGCGAGCGGTGCGGTCCCGGCGGGCGCGGTGGTGTCCTGTTCGCCGACGATGCCGATGGTGCCGTCGGAGAGGCGCTGGACCGAGCGGACACCGGGCGACAGGTTGAGCAGCAGGCAGGGCGTGCCGATGACGGCCGCCGCCACCAGCAGCGTCGTACGCATCCCGAGGAAGTGGGCGACCGGAGCGGCGGCGGCGTAACCGGCGGGCATGGCGATCAGCGAGATCATCCAGTCCAGCGAGCTGACGCGGGCCAGTATCTCCTCGGGGAACAGCTGCTGTTGCGTGGTCGCCAGCACCTCGCCGACGAGCGAGGTCATGATGAAGGCCACGGCCACACCGAGGGCGATGACGAACAGCGGGGCGGGCGGAGCGAGCAGGGCCAGCGGGAGGATGCCGAGCACGGCCGCCGCGTTCGTGGTGACCAGCGGGCGGCGCGGCCGGTAGTGCAGCGCGGCCAGCCCGCCGACGATGGAGCCCACCGAACCGGTGATCATGATCACGCTCCAGGCGGTGGCCCCGCCGTGGCCGTCCTGCATCACGACCGGGCCCAGGACGAAGAAGAACGCTATCGCGAAGTTCCACACGCCCCAGCAGAGCAGGTTGGCCAGATACCAGCGGCGCTCGGCCACCGCCTGCCAGCCGTCGCGCAGATCGGCGAAGAAGTGCTGCTTCTCGGAGCGTTGCACCTGCCGGTGCAGGTGCATGCGGGAGACCAGCACGAAACTCAGCAGGAAGCTGACGGCGTTGACGAGGATCGCGGTGCCCGGACTGGAGACCGCCAGCAGCAGCGCGGCGAGGGCCGGGCCGAGCACCTTGGTGGTGCTGTCGGTCAGACCCAGCAGGGCGTTCGCCGGTTGCAGATGCTCACTGCCGATGAGCTCGGGCAGGACCGCCCGGGACGCCGGCGTGAAGAAGGCCATGGCCATGCCGGCGATGGTGTAGGTGACGGCGAACTGCCAGACCGCCGCCTGGTGCAGGAAGATCATCACGGCGAGCAGGCCGTAGCAGACCGCCTGGATGGCGTCGGTCGCCATCAGCACCAGCTTGCGGGACAGCCGGTCCGCCCAGACGCCGCCGACCGGCAGCATCGCCACCTGGCCGACCGCATGGCAGGTCAGCACCGTGCCGACGTCCAGGGCGCTGCCACCCGAGCGGAGGATGGCGAAGACCACGGTCACCGGTATCAGGGCGTTGCCCAGGGCGGAGATGCTGCGAGCGGTCCACAGGAGTTGGTAGGGGCGCTCCCGTAACGCGCTCAACGACTTCGGCATGGATATGGGCATGGGCGGCACGCTCTCCTTGGTCGGTACGCAACCGTTGCATTGGATCTCGATGTCTACAAGGTCTCCTGGCCGCGGCCGGAACCGACGGCGCTGCTCAACGGCCGGATTCGGCCCTTCTCGGCGACGGCTCTCACGGGCCGACGGCGTACTGGTCGTTCCCGTACAGGACGGTCGCCGGCCCGTCGTTGACCTGGGTCCACCGGGCGGTGCCCGCGATCAGGGTGTGGTCCAGGAGCGACACCGTCTCCCGCACGGCGCAGACCACGGTGACGGAGGCCCGGGTCAGTACGGGCACCCCGTCCACCCGGTGCCAGGACACGCCCGCGAACCGCTCCGCCGGGGTGCCCGAGGCGAACTGGGTCACGAGTCCGCGGTCCGCCCAGGAGAGCACGTTCACCGCGAACCGTCCCTCCGACCGGATGCGGGCCAGCGTGCGGCTCGCGGTGTCCAGGGACAGCAGCACACTGGGCGGGTCCACGGACAGCGACATGACGGCGTTGGCGGTACAGCCGACAGGCCCGGTCGTGGTGATGACCGTGACACCGGTCGGCAGGCGGGAGATGGCGTGACGGTAGTCCTCGGCGGAGACGCTCAGACGGCTCGGCACGCGGTCCGCCGAGGCCGTGCGCACGGTCGCGGCGGCGGAACGCGCCACGCCGTTCATGGTCTGGCTCACCGCGCTGTCCGTGCTGGTCCAGCGCATGTCCGGGCACGGGGAAGCGGTCCTCGGCACCGTCGTCGGCCGCCGCGACGCCGCCTCGCGGGACACCGCCGGGTTCATCACCAACCAGGCCGCGCTGCGGGTCCGGCTGCCCGCCGGGGCGACCTGGCGCGACGCCCTGCGCGTGGCCCGGGAGGCGACCCTGTCCGCCTTCGACGACGCCGACATCCCGTTCCGCCGGGTGGTCGAGCGCCTTGCCCCGGCCCGCCGCCCCGAAGGACACCCGCTGTTCCAGGTGCTGCTCGGCGCCCGCCAGCCGCTGGACGGGCCCGCCGCCGTCGGCCCCCTGACGGTCGAGGCCACCGAGCCCCTCTCCCGCCGCTCGCTGTACGACGTCGAGCTGCAACTCGCCGACCTGCCCACGGGGATGCCGGGTTATCTGCGCTACCGGACGGCGCTGCTGGATCCGGCGACGGCCGACGCGGTGGTGACCGGCTTCGTCGGCCTGCTCGAGGCCCTGACCTCCTCGCCCGACAGCCCGGTGGCCGAGACGGCCGAGGCGGCATGGCCGGCCGGGCTCAGCGGCCCCGCCGAGGCAGGTGCGGGTGCGGGTGTTGCTGTGGGTGCGGCTGTGGCTGCGGGTGCCGGCAAGTCCGGTGACCGGGCCGCAACGCCGGCCACCGGGCGGGCCGCCGAACCGTCCGCCGGCCGGGGCGCCGAGGTGGTGGGCCGACGGACCACCGGGCGCCCGCGCCGTCAGCCGTCCAACCCCACGCAACGACGAGTCGCGGAGGTGTGGCGAACCGTCCTCGAGCAGGTGCCGCCCGGCATCGACGACGACTTCTTCGCCGTCGGCGGCCATTCCCTCAGCGCGGTCCGGGTCGCCTCCCTGCTGGCCACCGAGTTCCGGCTGCCCGTCACGGCCCGTGCCCTGTTCGACCATCCGACCGTCGCCGAGGTCTCCGCGTACCTCGACGGCTGGGCCGCCGCCGGAGCCGGCCGCGCCGACGCGACGGCACCGGCCGTACCCGCCCCGGCCGCACCCGTCGCGGTGACCGAGCGAACGGCGGAGGGCGCGCCGCTCTCCGCGACCCAGCGGCGCATGTGGCTCCTGTCGCAGCTGTATCCCGGCAACGCCGTCTACAACCTGCCGTACGCCTTCCGCGTCGGCGGCGACATCGACGCCCCCGCCCTCGAAGCGGCGCTCGACGACCTCGTCGCCCGCCACGAGGCGCTGCGCACCGTCATCGACGTCCACGACGAGGAGGCGCGACAGCGCGTCCTGCCCGCCGCCAAGGTGAGCCTGGCCGTCGAAGAAGCACCCGCAGCACTCGACGCGTCCGACGCACCCGGAGGTGTCGCGCCGAGTGGTGCCGCTGCCGGAGACCTGGCGGCCTGGGTCGCCGAGCGGATCGACGCCGAGGCCCGGGCCCCCTTCGACCTGTCCGCGGGCCCGCTGATCCGCGCACGCCTCATCGCACCGGGCACCGCATCGGCCGCGCTCGTGGTGACCGCGCACCACATCGCCTGCGACGGCTGGAGCCTGGAGCTGCTCTTCGCCGAACTGGCCGAGCTCTACACCGCCCGCGCCGAGAACCGTCCCAGCACCGCACCGGCGCCGAAGATCCAGTTCATGGACTTCGCCGCGTGGCAGTCGGAGCAGCTGACCGGTGCGCGCCGCGAACGGCTCGCCGAGCACTGGCGCACCGAACTCGAGGGCGCCCCCACGCTCCTGGACCTGCCCACCGACCGGACCCGGCCCGCGCAGCGCCGACCGGAGGGGGACGTGGTCGACTTCGCGTGGCCCGCGGAGGTCGCGGACCGGGTCGCCGAGTTCTCCCGGCGGCACGGCGTCACCGCCTACGCGACGCTGCTGGCCGCCTTCGCCTCGGTCGTCCACCGGCACACCGGCCGCGACGACCTGCTCATCGGCACCCCCGTCGCCAACCGCGTCCGCCCGGAGTTCGCCGGGACCGTCGGCTGCTTCGTCAACCTGGTCCCGCTGCGCCTGCGGGTCGCCCGGGACACCACCTTCCTCGACCTGGCGCGCGCCGCCCACCGCACCATCAGCCAGGCGCAGGAACACCAGGACTTCCCGTTCGAGGACCTCGTCGCACTGCTCCGCCCGGACCGGGACCCCAGCCACGACCCCGTCGTACAGCTGTTGTTCGTCCTCCAGGACGTCGACACCGCCCTCAGCCTGCCCGGCGTCGACCTCACCCCGCTGCCCGCGCACGGCGGGGGCGCGATCCAGGACCTGTCCGTCATCGTCCAGCACGCCGGTGCGGACGCCGGCGGCGGCTTCCTGGGCACCGCCGAGTTCAACACCAGCCTCTACGGCGCGGACACCGTCAGCCGCTTCCTCGGCCACCTGGGCACCCTGCTCGGGGCCGCGCTGTCCGCGCCCGGCACCGCCGTCGCCGACCTGGACCTGCTCACCGGGGACGAACTCGCCCAGCTCGACCGCTGGAACGACACCGGTGTGCCCGCGCCCATGGCCGCGGACGTCCCGGCCCTGTTCGAGCACTGGGCCGACCGGGCGCCGGAGCGGACCGCCGTCGTCGGCGCCGAAGGCGAGCTGAGCTACGCCCAGGTCGAGGCGCGGGCCAACCGGCTCGCGCACCACCTCGCGGAACTCGGGGTCGGCCCCGGGACGGCCGTGGGCGTCGCGGTGGACCGCTGCCAGGACCTGCCGGTGGCGTTCCTGGGCGTGCTCAAGGCCGGAGCGGTCTACGTCCCGCTGGACACCGGTTACCCGGCCGAGCGGCTGGCCCTCATGATCGACGACACCGAGGTCAAGGCCCTGGTCGCGCGGGCCGGCCGTCCGGCGCCGCCCGGCGCCGACCGGCTGCCGGTGGTCTGCCTGGGCGGCCCCGACGACCCGCTGGGCCGGTATCCCGACACCCGGCCGGCCCGGGGCACCGATCCGCGCGACCCGGCGTACATCGTCTTCACGTCCGGTTCCACCGGCCAGCCCAAGGGCGTCGCCATCCATCACCGCGGCGTGGTCAACTCCGCCAACGCGGAACGGGAGTTCGTCGACCCGGAGTCCCCGGACACCGTGATCCAGTTCTCCTCGCCGAGCTTCGACGGCTCCGTCCTGGACTTCACGCTCGCCTTCGCCCACGGCGGACGGCTGTGCGTGGTGCCGCGCGACCGCATGCTGCCCGGCCCCGACCTGGCCGAGACCGTCCGGCGCCACCAGGTGACGATGGCGTTCCTGCCGCCGTCCGCACTCGCCGTGATGCGGCCGGAGGACGTGCCGGGCCTGCGCACCATCCTGGTCGGCGGCGAGGCGTTCCCGCCGGAGCTCGGCCCCCTGTGGGCGCCGAACCGCCGGCTCTTCAACATCTACGGCCCCACCGAGACCACCATCTGGTGCACGCACACCCTCCTGGACGGCACCGAACGCAGGCCCACCATCGGCAGTTCCGTTCCCGGCACCACCTCGTACGTCCTGGACGAGCGCCTGCGCCCGGTGCCGGTCGGCGTCCCCGGTGAGCTGTGCGTCGGCGGCCTCGGCGTGGGACTCGGCTACCTGCGCCGGCCCGAGCTGACCGCCAGGCAGTTCCCGCCGGACCCGTACGCGGCCCGGCCCGGCGCCCACCTCTACCGCACCGGCGACCTGGTGCGCCGCCTGCCCGACGGCAAGCTGGACTACCTGGGCCGCATCGACCGGCAGGTGAAGGTCCGCGGCCACCGCGTCGAACTGCCCGAGATCGAGGCCCGTCTGGAGCGGCTGCCCGGCGTCGGGCGCGGTGTCGTCACGGCGCGCCGCGACCGGCCGGGACCCGGGCCGCTGCGCCTGGTCGCCTATGTCTCGCCCGCCGCGCCGCTCGGTGCCGAAGATCTGGACCCCGTCACACTGCGGCGGCAACTGGCGCAGAACCTGCCGGAGTTCATGGTCCCGTCCGTGATCGTGCCGCTGGCCGCGCTGCCGCTCAACGGCAACGGCAAGATCGACCACGGGAAGCTGCCGGAGCCCCCGCGCGAGCGGACCACCGGAGCGGCCCGCGTCGCACCGGTGTCGCGTCTGGAACGGGAGATCGCGGCCGTCTGGTGCGACCTGCTCGGCCTCGACGAGGTCGGCACGCACGACAACTTCTTCGAGATCGGCGGCGACTCGCTGCTGCTGGCCCGGGTCAGGACCCGGCTGACCCAGGTGCTGGACCGGGACATCGCCGCGCTCCAGCTCTTCACCCACCCGACCGTGCACGACCTGGCCGCCGCGCTCTCCGACGACCCGCCCCGGACCACCGCGGCGGCTCCGGCGGCCCCGGCGGGCCGGCCGAACCGGTCCGCGGCGCGCAGCGCGCTGCTGACGCGATCACGACGCGCCACCGCCGGCCGCGACGACGAGGGGAACGAGACCCGATGAACGCCGCTCCGCCGACCACCGCGACCCCCGGGGCACCGGCGGCACAGGTCTCCGGCGCCGCCCGCGCGGCGCTGCTCGACCGGCTCCGCGGCGCACCGCCGGCCGGCACCTGGCCCGCCGACCGCGCCGTGCCGCGATCCGCGCCCGGACGACGGCGTCCGACGCTGGCCTTCGAGGTCCCGGACGATGTCGCCGACGGACTCGCGGCCGCCGCCCGGGAGCGGCGTGTCCCGGTGCTCGCGACGCTGACGGCCGCGCTCCAGGCACTGCTGTACCGGGTCGCCTCGCCCTGGGAGAACGCCGGGGTCGACGAGATCGTGGTCGGGGCCGGGCGGGACGGTTCGTGGGCCCCGCTGCGGCAGTCCCTCGACCCCGACACCCCGTTCTCGGACCTCGCCCGGCGGGCCGCCGCCGACCTGCGGGCCGCGGCCGGCGGCGAGTTCGTGATCGGCGGGCAGACCGGCGCCCTCGGGGCGGACGTCTGCCGGGCCGCCGTCCTGACCGGCGGCGGTGAGCTGCCGCTGGACCTCGTGTTCGCCTTCGACCCCGGGCCCGTACGGCGTGGCTCGCTGGCGTACGACAGCCGGCGGTACGCGCCGGAGACGGCCGGGCGGGTCGTCGCCGGCTACCTGGAGCTGCTGCGCGCGGCGGTCCGCGACCCGGAGACGCCGGTCGGCCTGCTGCCCCTGGTCCCGGCGCCGGCGCGGAACCCGGTCGGGGAGGCGGGCGACGAACCCGCGGCCGGCGAGTGGGAGGTCACCGCGCACGAGCTGTTCGACCGCGCCGCCGCCCGGTATCCCGAGGCCCCGGCGCTGCGCTGGGACGGCGGCGAGATGACCTACGCGGAGCTGAAGGCCGCCGCCGACCGGTGCGCCGGCCGGATCGGTGCCGCCCGCGCCGTCGCGCTGTCCGGGCCGCGCTGCCCCGAACTGGCCGTCGCCCTGCTCGCGATCCTGAAGAGCGGTGCCGGATACGTGCCGCTCGATGCCGCGTATCCCCGTGAACGCCTCGACCACATGCTCACCGACAGCGGCGCCGAGGTCCTGATCGGCCCGGCCGGCATCGGCGACGCGCTCACCGTTCCCGAGGGCGTCCGCGTCATCGACCTGCACGCCCTGCTCGTAAACGCACCGGCCGAGACGGGCACACCGGCCGGGACGGGCACACCGGCCGGGTGGGGCGCGCCGGGCGGGTCGGGCGCGCCGGACGGATCGGGCGCGTCGGGCGGGCTGGGCGCGTCGGCCGGGTCGTACGCATCCGGCGGGTCGGACGCGTCGGACCGGTCGTACGCATCCGACGGGTCGGGCGCGTCGGGCGGGTCGTACGCATCCGGCGGGTCGTACGCACCCGACCGGTCGGGCGCGTCGGTCGGGTCCGGTCACCGGCCGGGCGGTTCGCTGTCCGCGACGCATCGGCCGGCGTCCGCCGCGGACCTCTGCTACGTCATCTACACCTCCGGTTCGACCGGTCTGCCCAAGGGCGTCGCCATGCCGCACCGGCCGCTCGCGTCCCTGCTGGACTGGCAGTTCCGGCACTCGCAGGCCGGCCCCGGCTGGAACACCCTCCAGTTCGCCGCGTTCAGCTTCGACGTCGCCTTCCAGGAGATGTTCGCCACCTGGGGCACCGGCGGCACGCTGGTGCTGGTCACCGACGAGGTCCGCCGCGACCCGGAGCGGCTGGCCGACTGGCTGACCGAGCAGGACGTGCACCGGCTGTTCCTGCCCTTCGTCGCCCTTCAGCAGCTCGCCGAGACGTCCCTGCACTCAGGCCGCCACCCGGCGGCGCTGCGCGAGGTCATCACGGCGGGGGAGCAGCTGCTCGTCAGCCCGGCCGTGCGCGAGTTCTTCCGGCGCACGGGCGCGTCGCTGGAGAACCAGTACGGCCCTTCGGAGACCCATGTCGTCACCGCCGAACGGCTGTCCGCGGACCCCGCCGACTGGCCGGAGCTGCCCGCGATCGGGGCCCCGGTCGACCGCGCGGTGGTGGAGATCCTCGACGAGCGGCTGCAACCCCTGCCGGACGGCGTACCCGGTGAGATCTGCGTCTCCGGTGCCCCGCTGGCCGACGGGTACCTGAACCGCCCGGACCTGACGGCCGACCGCTTCGCGACCCGCGAGCTGCCCCTCGGGCCCGCCGGGCCGGCCAGGGTCCGGACCTACCGCACGGGTGACTTCGGGACCCGGCTCCCCGACGGCCGGATCCAGTGCCTCGGCCGCCGCGACGGGCAGGTCAAGATCCGTGGCTTCCGGGTCGAGCTCGGCGAGGTCGAGACGCAGATCCTGGCCCAGGAGGGGCTGGCCGAGGCGGTCGTCGTCGTACGGGAGGGGGCGTCGGACAAGCAGCTGATCGCCTACTACCTGCTCGCCGAGGGCTGCGACGTCCCGCCGTGGTCGCTCCGTGACGACCTGGCCCGGATCCTGCCCGGTCACATGGTGCCGTTCGCGTGTGTCCCCGTCACCGCACTGCCGCTGACCCCCAGCGGCAAGGTCGACCGGCGCACCCTGGCCGCCCGCCCACTGCCCGAGGACCTGGACGCCGCCTACGAGTCCGTACTCGAACAGCACACCACCACCGCGCCCGCCACCCCCGCGCCCGCCACCCCCGCCGCTGGGCACGCGGCCGGCTCCGTGCCCGCGGCCGCGATGCCCTTCGTGGAGCTGCTGGTCGAGATCTGGGCCGACGCCCTGGCGCGGGACGGCGTCGGTGTGCACGCCGACCTGTTCGCGCTCGGCGCCGAATCGGCCACCGCACTGGAGGTCGCCGCGCAGCTGACGGAGATCTTCCGGCTGACCGTCCCGGCGCGCGTGCTGTTCGACCGGCCGACCGCCGCCGGGCAGGCCGCCTGGTTCGCCGCCCGCGACGCCGCGGGCGACGGCCGCCTGGCCGGCATCGCGCGGCTGCTGCTCGCCGAAGAAGCCTCCGCAGCCGACCAAGCCTCCGAAGTCGAAGCCTCCGCAGCGCCCGAAGCCTCCGCAGCGCCCGCAGCGCCCGCAGCCTCCGCAGCCGACCAAGCCTCCGCAGCCCTCGAAGTCCTCGAAGCCTGAGACCGCCGTCTCCACTCCTGACCGGGAAGGTCGCCATGGAAGACCACATCAGCACCCTGTACGACGTCTTCGCCGCCACGGCACGGCGTCACCCCGAACTGCCGGCGGTCGAGCTGTCCGCGTCGTCGATCGGCTACGCCGAACTGGAGCGCGCGGCCGAGGCCCTGGCCGAGAACATCACCGCCGCGCACGGCAGCGTCCGCTCGGTCGCCCTGCTGGCCGCGCGCAGCGGTGTCGCCTACGCCGGCTATCTCGCGGCCCTGCGCCTGGGCGCGCAGGTCGTGCCGCTGAACCTCAAGTACCCGCCGCGGCGCAACAGCGCCATCTGCGAGCTGGCCGACGTCGATGTGATCATCGCCGACGCGTCCGGGCAGCAGTGGCTCGAACACTGCCCCGCCGGCACCGCACCGGCGCGCCCGGTCCTGCGGCGCACCGACGAGGAACTGCTGGCCGCCGTCCCGGAGGGCTCGCTGCCGGCCCCGACGGCAGGCCCCGACGACATCGCCTACCTGCTGTTCACCTCCGGCTCCACAGGCCGGCCCAAGGGCGTGCCGATCCGGCACCGCAACGTCCTGGCGTTCCTGGCGCACACCGTCCCCCGCTACGAGGTCGGTCCGGGCTGCCGGATGTCGCACACCTTCGACCTGACCTTCGACCTCTCGGTGTACGACCTCTTCGTCACCTGGGCCGGCGGCGCGACCCTGGTCGTCCCCGAGGCGGCCGAGCTGCTGAGCCCCGTCGACTACGCGGTGAACCGGCGGCTCACGCACTGGTTCTCGGTGCCCTCGGCGGTCTCGGCCGCCGCCGGACTCGGCGGCCTGCCCGCCGGCCGGGCCCCGGAGCTGCGCCACAGCGTCTTCTGCGGTGAGCAGTTCACGTACGCGCAGGCCGAGGCGTGGAGCGCGTTCGCCGCCTCGTCGGTCGTGGAGAACATCTACGGCCCGACCGAACTCACCCTGGCCTGCGCGGAGTTCCGGCTGCCCAAGGACCGCGGGGACTGGCCCGAGACGGTGAACGACACGGTTCCGATCGGCACCGTCTACCCCGGCCTGGAGTACGTCGTCACCGACGACGGCGAGCTGTGCGTGCGCGGTCCGCAGCGCTTCGACGGCTATCTCGACCCGCGCGACAACCGGAACCGGTTCCTCGCCCCCGACACGTCCGGCGGGGACGACACCCCGGCCGGCGGTGCGCCGGACGCGGCGCGGTACTACCGCACCGGTGACCGGGTCCGCCGCGAGGACGACGGCACGCTGGTCCACCTCGGCCGCCTCGACAACCAGGTCAAGATCCGCGGCTACCGGGTCGAGCTGGGCGAGTTCGAGACCCTGCTGCGCCGCCACCCCGGCGTCCGGGAGGCCGTGGTCGTACCCGTGCAGCACCGCGACGCCACCGAGCTGATGGCCTGCTACACCGGCGAGCCGGCCCGCGAGGCCGAGCTGCGCCGCACGCTGGCCGCGGGCATGCCGGTGCACCTGGTGCCGCACGTGTACCTGCACGTGGACGCGCTGCCCCTGAACCCCAACGGCAAGACCGACCGCGCCATCGTGGCGAAGCTCGTCGCCGAGCAGGCCAAGCTCACGCGACCCTGACCCGCCGGGAGCGCCGGCCCGAGAGCAGCACCCGACAGTCGAAGAGAGGGATCGCGAACCGTGCTGACCGTCTATACAACGATGCCGTCCTGGCAGGACCGGACACCGCAGGAGTACCGCCGCAGGGTCGTCGACGTGGCCCGCTGGACCGAGCAGGCGGGCTTCCGCGGCGCGCTGGTCTACACCGACAACACGCTCGTGGACGCGTGGGCCGCGGCGCAGCTCGCCATCGACAACACCGAGCGGTTCGTGCCCCTGGTCGCGGTCAACCCGGTGGACACCCACCCGTTCGCCGTCGCCAAGACGATCAGCACCCTGGCGTTCCTCTACGGGCGGCGCGTCGACCTCAACCTGGTCACCGGCGGATTCTCCCGGCACCTGCGGGAACTGGGCTGCGAACTGGGCCACCGGGAGCGGTACGACCGGCTGGCCGAGTACGGCGAGATCATCAGGCAGCTGACGGCGGCGCCGACGGCGGTGACGTACACCGGCAAGTACTACGCGCTGGACGCCGCCGTGGTCAGCCCGCCGGCCGATCCCGCCCTGGCGCCGGAGCTCTACGTGTCCGGTGCCTCCGACGACTGCCGTGAGGTCGCGGGGCTGCTCGGGGTGGGCCGGCTGTCCTACCCGCACCAGATCGACAGCTATCAGGGTGACCGGCCGCTCGCCGGCTGCGGTGTGCGCCTCGGTGTCATCGCCCGCGACGACGCCGAGGAGGCGTGGCGGATCGCCCACGAGCGGTTCCCGTCCAGCGAGTCGGGGGAGAGACTGCACGAGTGGGCGGTCGGCAAGGTCGAGTCGCACTGGCACCTGAAGCTCTCGCGCGACGCGCTGCGCTCGCACCTGCCCAACGGGGTCTACTGGCTGTATCCGTTCCGGGCCTACCAGACGTTCTGCCCTTACCTGGTCGGGACGTACGCCGACGTCGGTGCGATGATCCGGCGGTACATCGACCTCGGCGTGGACACCCTGGTCCTGGACGAGGTCGTGGAGCACGAGGACCTGCAGCACACCACGACCGCCCTGAACCACGCCTACGCGCAGGCCGGGTGATCCGGTGAGCACGCTGATCCACACCCCGTCCGAATGGCTCCGCGGCTACCAGGAGCGGCTCGACGCCCGGGTCCGCATGGTCTGCTTCCCGCACGCCGGCGGTTCCGCGGCCTTCTACCGGTCGTGGCACCAGGGCCTGCCGCCCCTGGTGGAGCTGTACGCGGTGCAGTACCCGGGGCGGGGCGAGCGGCGTCTGGCACCGCCGGTCGCCGACGTGCGGACCCTGGCCGGACACGTCGTGGACGCCCTGGCCCCGCTGCCCGACCGGCCGCTGGCCCTGTTCGGCCACAGCATGGGCGCCTTCGTCGCGTACGAGACGGCACGCCTCCTCGACGAGCGCGGCACCCCGCCGGTGCACCTGTTCGTCTCGGGGCAGACCGCGCCGTGGATCCCGGGCGACGGGCCGGACGGCCCGGAACGGACCCGCGGCGACCTCGCGGACGCCGGTATCGCGGACGCCGACGACGAGGAGCTGGTCCGCCATCTGGAGCGCCTCGGCGGCACCGACGCCGAACTCCTGGCCGATCCCGGGATGCGCGAGATCTTCCTGCCCTACATCCGCGACGACTTCCGGCTGCTCCACTCCTACCGTCCGACGGCCGGTCCGCCGCTGACCACTCCGATCACGGCGCTCACCGGCGCCGACGACCCGGTGGCCACCCCTGTCGTGGCCGCCCACTGGCGGGACATGACGTCCGCGCGCTTCGCCCTGGAGGTCTTCCCCGGCGGCCACTTCTTCCTGCTGCCGGAGCAGGACGCGGTGCTGGACCTCGTCGCCACGCGGCTGGCGGCGGACCGGGAGGCCGCTGCCTGAGAGCCGTGCGGACCCGGTCGCGCATCATGGGGCGTCCGAGTCCGCCCGTCCCGTCAGGAGCGCCCGCCATGCCCGACACCCCCGGTGCCGACGCCCCGTCGCCGGCCCGTCTCGCCGGTCACGTCCAGGACTTCGAGCGGCTGCTCGTGACGTACTTCGACTCGCTGCGCGACAGCCTCGACGTGCCGTCCTGCGGCGATCTCGCCCCGGAGTGCCTGGAGCTGGTGCGGGAGCTGGCCCTGCGGGGCGGCAAGCGGATCCGGGTCGTCGTGCTGAGGGAGGCGGCCGGGCTGGTGACCGGTGACCCCGTCGCCGGGCTGGACCAGGCCGCCCTCAGCCTCGAACTCCTGCACACCCACGGGCTGATCCACGACGACCTCATCGACGACAGTGCCGTCCGGCGCGGTGGTCCCTCCACGTACTACGCCTACCGTGCGCGGTTCCCCGGGCGGCCGCGGACGGCGCTCGGCCTCACCGTGCTCGCCGGTGACCTGGCGTTGGCGCTGGCCGTGCGGGTGCTGCTCGGGTCGGAGGCCGACGCGTCGGTGCGGCAGGCCATGGTCGAGGAGCAGACCCGGGCCGCCGCCGAGACGATCATGGGACAGGTCGCCGACCTGGAACGCGACCTCGGCGACACGGTGCCGGACGACGAGACCCTGCACCAGGTCGCCGACTTCAAGTCGGCCCGGTACTCGCTGCTCGCTCCGCTGCGGCTGGGGCTGCTGGCGGCCGGTGGGCAACCGGCGCACCACGAGCAGGAGTTGCGTCGTTACGCGCGGCTGGTGGGCATCGCCGCGCAGATGCGCGACGACTATCTGGACCTGTTCGGTGACGGCGAGGAGACGGGCAAGCCGATCGGGACCGACTTCCGGGACGGCAAGCGCAGTTACGTCGTCGCGGCCCTCCTGAACACGCTCACCGGGGCCGAGCGGTCCGTGGTGGAGGCGGCTCTCGGTGCTCCCTCCTGCCCGGCCGGGACGATCGCCACGATCCGCGGGATCGCCGAGGAGCGTGGGGTGGCCGCCCGGCTGCGGGCCGGGATGCGCGACCACGCCGAACAGGCCGCCCGCGTCGCCGGCGGCTGGCGGGGGCGGTGGCGGAGCGAGGCGGTCGGGTTCTTCGAGGCGCTGCCGTACTGGAGCGTCGAGCGGTCCCGGTGACGGCGGGGCGGGTCCGCTGCGGCGGGTGCCCCTTCGCGCGAAGGGTCTTCACCATCGGCCGGCCATGTCCGGAACCTTCGGGGAGCCGTCGGGCACGCTGATATACACGGCGGGTGCAAGCGCGCGCCGCGACCGGACACACACCCCGGACGACGCATCCGCCCCACATGTGATCGGAGTCCGACCATGGGCCGCAGGAACCCGCTGCTCGGGAACAAGGCCGGCGCGGAGCCGCCGCGTGCGGAGCCGCCGCGTGCGGAGGGCGTCGGCCGGGGGGCCGGCGGTCCCGCCACCGGGTCCGCTCCGGCACCGGTCCCGCTGACCTGACGGCATCCGTCATTCGGGGGCGGGTGTGTCCGGGTCCTGGGCCGGCGGCTTCGCCGGGTGCCCCTCGCGGAGCTGTTCGGCCGCCCAGCGGGCCCACTCCTGCTCCAGGACGCGCTGGCGCAGACCGTGTTCCAGGACGAGCCGGCCGCACTCGGTCAGCGCGTCCTTGTCCCAGGCCTCCGAGTCCCGCAGCGCCACCAGCTCGTCGTACTCCTCGGCCATGGTGTCCGCGTGCCGCAGCAGCCGGGCGACGGCCTCCTCGCGCGGCAGCAGTCCCAGGAAGAACGTCTGGAGGAGCATCGGGTTGCGCTGCGGCCGGTGCTCCTCCGTCTCGGCCAGCCAGCGCCGCGCCTCCGTGTGGCCCTCGGGGGTCAGCGAGTACTGCTTACGGCCCCGTGGACCCTCGTCGGTGACCTTGATCAGGCCCGTCGCGTCCAGCTTCGTCAGCTCGCCGTAGATCTGGCTCTGCTTGGCCGGCCACACGTAGCCGAGCGAGGTGTT
Source organism: Streptomyces arenae (assembly GCF_022343545.1). Lineage (NCBI taxonomy): Bacteria > Bacillati > Actinomycetota > Actinomycetes > Kitasatosporales > Streptomycetaceae > Streptomyces > Streptomyces arenae. The sequence continues at coordinate 1,008 of NZ_JAKQYH010000080.1, read as the reverse complement.
GAACATCTTCAGCAGGTCGTAGCCGCTGCCGGGACGGAAGACAAGCAGACCCAAGAGGGCGTGACGAAGGCTCATGGCGGCAACTCTAGACCCTCTCCCTCCAATGTTGACAGGTCAGGAGATACCCCTGCCCGTCTTACGGAATCCTGACGCCGACGTTCCGATCTTGACATGTAGATATAGGAGCTTCTACGTTCCACATGTCAAAGTTGGAATCTCGACGGCGGTGTCCCCGCTCCGCGGCCGCGACACCGCCCCCGACCCACCACGGCCTGCCACCCGGGCCGTTCTCCGGTCGCCCGCACCGACGCGTCCGGAAGACGGCGCCAGGAGGGGAAACTCATGCTTCGGGAAGTCACCAGCACCACACCGGCCGAGGACGCCGTGCTGACACGGGCCGCCCAGGCCGGCGAGATCGCCGCGCTCGGGGCCCTGCTGGAACGGCACCGGGCCGGCATGCGCGCGGTCGCGCTGAGCGTGCTGGGGCCGGCGGCGGATGTCGACGACGTGCTCCAGGACGCGGCTCTGACGGCACTCCTGCGGATCGGCGACGTACGCGACCCGGCGGCGGTCGGCGCCTGGCTGCGGATGGTCGTGCGCAACGCCGGCCGGTCCGTGCTGCGTCACTCCGCCCTGGTACGGCCGGTGGCGGAGCCGCCGCTCGTGGCACAGGCCGCCGGGCCGGAGCAGTGGCTGGAGCGCAACGCGGTACGGGACTGGATCTGGGAGGCGCTGGAGGAACTCTCACCGGTGCTGCGGATGCCGCTGGTGCTGCGCTACTTCACCGCGGAGGGCGCCTCGTACGAGCAGATAGCGCTCGCCTGCGGGGTCCCGGTGGGCACCGTCCGCAGCCGGCTCAGCCAGGGCCGCGCCAAACTCGCGCTCGCCCTCGCCGCGACCGCGGACACCGCGCACGCCGACGCCGGGCAACGCGTCCGGGCCAGCCGCGTCGAGGCCCGCCGCATGCTCGCCGCCGCCCGCGACCGATCCCACCCCCACCCCCACCCC
>NZ_JAKQYH010000058.1:0-43117 GCF_022343545.1 Streptomyces arenae | reverse complement strand
ACCCCACCGCAACCACCGAAACCCACCCACCCGCGGCCRCCGAACCCCACCCCACCGCAACCACCGAAACCCACCCACCCGCGGCCGCCGAAACCCAGCCACCCGCGGCCGCCGGCGGCGAGTCCGCCCCACAGGGGCCACCCGCACCCGACCGCGAGACCGTCACGGGTGGTGCGGGCGGGAACACGAAGGCCGAAGGCGACACGCACGACATCACCTTCGCCACCGAACACACCACCACCCTCACCCCCACCCAGATCGCCCGCCTCGACACGCTCGCCTCCGACACGGCCCAAAGCGCCGCACACCGCGCCGCACACCACACCGGACCCGACCTCCCCACCATCCAGATCACCGGCCACGCCACCGTGTCCCTGGCCGGCCGCCCCCACTTCGGCCGCTCCCTCCAACTCGCCGCCGAACACGCCGCACGCGTCCGCGAGTTCCTCACCCGCCGCCTGGACGCCCACCTGCTCGACCTGGGCTCCCCCCTCACCTCCTCCGCCTTCACGATCAGCACCGAGTCCCACGCCCCGGACCTCACCCACACCACCCCGGACTCCCCCCACCGCGCGGTCGTCACGGTCACCCACCCCCCGGCCACCCCGGCCAACCCGGCCACACCCCACGAACCCCCGAAAACTCCGCCCCTGCGCCCCGCCCAGTGGCGCCACCGGCGCGACCAGGCGGCCTGGGCCGTGCTCCGCACGGAGCGCTACGACCCGGCCCGCGATCCGGCGACCGACCGCCCCGCCCCGGGCCTCCTCGCCGGCCAGGACGTCGTGATCCGCGCGGCGGTCACCCGGATCCAGGCGGACGACGGGCGCTGGGTCCGCAACATCTCCCTGCACCTCCCGGTACGCTTCGGCCACGGATTCGGCCCCGCCGACCTGGCACCGTACCGGGACCGCCTCCAGTCGCTGCTGGACACACACGTCAACAACGGCCGCCGGCTGCCCGGTTCGGGCGACCAGCTGCACATCGACGTGGACCTGGCGCACCGCCCGGACCATCCGGAGGCCGTCGAGATCAGCCGGAGCGAGCGCCCCGAACACGCCTGGGACCAGTTCACGTTCCCCCTCGGGACGCACGAGGGCGTCCGTGACGACGCCCGTGCCGTTCACGAACTGCTGCACTACAGCGGCCTGCCGGACCGCTACCACGACGCCACGACGCTCTTCCGCCGCAACGAGGAACAGGCCGACCGGACCGGCCTCATGGCGGACATCGACACCATCGACGTACCCGACACCTATCTGGGGTCCATAGCCGAGGTCACCGACTCCGGCCCGGTCCTGCGCGACCTGCCGTACACCGAGGACGGAGAGCCGGCCGTCACCGCCCCCGGACTCACCGGCGCCGCGGCCCGCGAGTCCCTTCTGACACCGGACCCGCACCCGGCACCGGACCAGGACCCGTCCGCAGCGCACGCGCACCCGGCCCGGCCGCCCGCCGCCGCACCGTTCACCGGTCACTCCGCCGCGTACGTCGCGCAGTTGGTCCGCGACGTACGGCACGAGAACACCGCCATGGACGGCGGCGGACGCAACTGGAGGGGGCCCGGACGGCCCCGCTTCGACCCGGCCCGGTACCACGTGCACCGTGCGGACGGGGGCCGGGAGCAGCACGAGGTGCCCTGGCGGGACGACGCCTACGTCGTCCTGGCCCGTGCCACGCAGGGCCACATCACCCTGGAGACCCCGAACCGCAAGGTCCGGCTGACGAGCTCCGAGGACTTCGCCGCGCTGCTGGCGGACGACCCGGTCAGGCCGCGGGACGCCGACATCGTGCTGGCCGTACGGGGTTTCGCGGACGCCCCCGCCGGGCTGCCGGAGGCGGTGTTCCGGGCCACCGGGAACCGGGTGTGGACACCGTCGGACGGCGCCCTCGAACTGTCGTCCGTCCGCACGCACGGGGCGACGGTGGAGCGGATCCAGCTCTCCGGTGCCGACCCGCACTGGGCCGCCACCACGGCGGCAGGCCGCGACGAGTTCGCGCACCTGCGGCCCGAGCCGCTGGTCACGGACGCGTACACGGTCCACACCTCCGACGCCGATGCCGTGCTCTTCCACCGGCTGCCCGCCACCCGGATCAGGGCCGTGCACTCCGTCCGGACCGGTCCGGACTCCCCCGCACTGCGCCTGCCCACCCAGGAACTGGGCGTGGTCGGAGCCGGGGACCACCCGCCGGTCCGGATGTCACGGGACCGCACCCTGGCCATCGACGCCGGCGGGCTGAGCCAGCACGCCTACGCCACCGAGCGGGCCGTGGCCCAGGCCAACGCGAAACTGGCGGCCGCCGGCAGCAAGGTGCGGCTGGACGCGGACCCCGAGGTCTCCCTCACCCTGCCCCGGCCCGACGGGCAGGCCGGGCCACCGCTCCTGCGGGTCACCCCGAGGTTCCTGACCCGGTCGGGCCGCTCCGAGGAGGAGGCCTGCCGGGACTTCGCCCAGATGGTGTCCGGCGAGGTCAGGGCCTCGGACGTGGTGTTCCGGGCGCAGCGGCGGGTGGCGACCGGCCGGATCAGCGCGCTGGACACCGCGGAGGTCACCGGCACCCACCATCTCGCCGAGTCCCTCGCCCGGGTCGCCGACGGCGGGATCGACCCGGCGGCCACCGGTCCGGCCTGGGCCGCCGCCCAGATCGCCCGGGACACCCGGGTCGTCGGCGGGCAGGGCGGCTCGCCGACGCCCGGCCGGGAGTACGGCAGTGCGCTCAGCTACCAGCGGGCGGACGATCCGCGCCGGTCCGCGCTGTCCCGGGCGGCCCGGGAGACCGGGTTCAACGAGGGGGCCTGGGCCGAGGTGGGCGAGGGCTATCTCGTCCAGTCGATCAACGCGGCGGACGCGTACGGCAGGCCGACGCTGGAGTTCAACTACGCCAAGCCCGGCGCGAGCAACGGCTCGCACTTCGGCTACCACTTCGCGTCCGTCGTGCTGGCCAGCGAGGACGGCCGGTCCCAGCTCACCCTGGAGAACCACGCCCGGGTCGGCAGGAGCCGCACGGAGATGAACCGGGCGGTCGCGGAGAACCTCCGCAGCTCCGCCGCCGACCTGCGCGAACTGGCCGCCTCGCTGCACGACCGCGCGCGGTACGCGGCACAGGTGGATGCGCCCGCGGAGCGCCTGAAGACCCTCAAGTCCTGGGCCCGGGTGGCCGACCTGCTGGTCACGGCCAGGGAGGCCCACGACCGGCGGGCGCCCGCGGCGGAACAGGAGAACGCCCGGCGGCAGGCCGCCTCCGCGATGCTCGGCACCGCTCCGATGATCGACGGGAAGGCCCAGTGGTACTTCCGTTCGTACGGCAAGCGGCCCGGGGAGACCATGCACGAGTCGCACGCGGAGCTGCTGTCCGACCACGTCTCCGCCGAGGCGAACCCGCTGACCCTCGTCGTCCTGCACGGGCACGCCGAGTCCGCGCCGGAGCACCGGTTCATCCCGTTCGACGAGTCGGGCGACATGGCGGACTCCGCGGGCTTCAAACTGGACTTCCTGGCCGAACACCTGGTCCGCACCGGGCTCTGGAACGAGGCCCACGGCCTCCCCCTGCCCACCGTGCGGCTGACCGCCTACGACGGTGCCCCCGGGCCCCGTCCGGACCTGGGGACCACCACCGCCATGGCCACCCGGGTCCGCGCCGAACTGCGCGCCCGGCTGGCGGCCCTCCTGCACGCCCGTGGCTCATCCACCGACCCCGAGGCCTTCACCGTCTCCCTCACCACCGGCCTCGACACCGGCGACGGTCGGCCCCGCACCCGCCAGGTCACCTTCGAGGTGAACCACTGGCGCGCCCAGCACGACGCCACCCCCTGACCGGAGGCCCGCCACGAAAGAACCCGCCACGCCTGGGCGGGCAGGTCATGGACACGGGCGCTACTTCCCACCCAGAGCCGTCCGGGAGGACGAGCCCCTCACCAGGGTGTCACCGGGCACCGCCCAGCAGTCCGGCCCGCCGCCCTGGCGCGGCCAGACCTCGGGACCGCCGCCGTACCACTCGATGAGGCCCGACTCCGCCACGTCCAGTTCGTCGCCGCGCACGAGCCCGGCGTCCCGCAGGAGCAGCGTCAGCTCGCGAAGCGAATACGCCGTGCCCAGGAACCGGCCGTCGAGGCAGACCCGGCGGCCTCCTGACCCACCGGGCGCGGCCACGGACGCGGAACGCTGCACCATGGACTCAGCTTCTCGCCGTCGGGGCCGGTCCGCATTCCCGGGCGGCCGCTCCCCCGGCGGCAGGTCCGCATTCCCGGGCGGCCGCCCCCCTGGTCGCGCCCGGTCACGACGTGGCGTCCGCCAGGTCCGCCCGCACCTTGAGGACCTTGTCGGAGCCGGTGAGTTCCAGCAGGCGCCGCAGCTGCGCCGGCGGCGCGACCACCCGCAGGTCGGTCGTCCGGTGGACGCTGATCAGCAGGTTCAGGAAGGTCGAGTCCGCGAAGCCGACGCCGGCGGCGTCCACCACCACCGTGGGGTACTTCTCGGCGGCCGACAGCAGGGCGTCCGCCAGCGGCGTGATCGAGGCCGGGTCGTAATCGCCGTGCGCCACGAGGACCGGGACGCCCCGGAACTCGTACTGCACCACCTCGAGCGGCCCCGAGCGCCCCTGGCCGCCCCGGGCGGAGCCGTCGTCGCTCCCGGCCGAGTGCCTCATACCCCCAGTATCCCGCGCCGTCCCAGGACGGCGACCGGCATGGCGGCCGCTGTCCTGGGAACTCCGCGGCCATGGGTCTCAACCACGACGAAGCACCGGTTCTGGACGCCCTCGCCCGCTACCACGACGCCGATGAGCTGGGGTTCTCCCCACCAGGGCACAAACAGGCCCGCGGTGCGGACCCACGTGCGCGGGCGGTCCTCGGCGACGCCGTGTACCTGGGTGACGTACTGGCCAGCGGGGGGCTCGACGACCGGCTCTCCCGGCGCGAGGTGCTGGAGCGGGCCGAGAAGCTGATGGCCGACGCCGTGCACGCGGACCACACGTTCTTCTCCACCTGCGGCAGCTCACTTTCCGTCAAGGCAGCGATGCTCACCGTGACCTGTCACGGCCGGAGCCTGATCGTCGGCCGGGACGCCCACAAGTCCGTGATCGCCGGACTCATCCTGTCCGGCGTCGAACCGATCTGGGTCGAACCCGAGTGGGACCCGGAACGCCACCTCGCGCATCCCCCGTCGGCCGCCGCCTACGAGAAGGCGTTCACCGAGCACCCCGAGGCGGACGGCGCCCTCGTCACCAGTCCCACCCCGTACGGCACGGCCGCCGACCTGCGCGGCATCGCCGAGGTCTGCCACCGCCGGGGCAGGCCCCTGATCGTCGACGAGGCGTGGGGCGCCCACCTGCCCTTTCACGACGCGCTGCCCTCCTGGGCGATGGACGCGGGCGCCGACGTCTGCGTGACCAGCATCCACAAGATGGGCAGCGGCCTGGAACAGGGCTCGGTGTTCCACCTCCAGGGCGATCTGCTCGACCCCGCCGAACTCGCCTCCCGCGCCGATCTGTTGGGCACCACCAGCCCCAACGTCCTGCTGTACGCGGGGATCGACGGCTGGCGCCGGCAGATGGTCCAGCACGGCCACCGCCTCATCGACGACGCGCTACAGCTCGCGGACCGCACCCGCGCCGACATCGAGAAGATCGACGGTTTCCACGTGAACGACGCCGACGACTTCTGCGGACCCGGCCGTGCCGCCGCCTTCGACCCCCTGCCGGTCGTCATGGACATCGGGTCCCTGGGCACCACGGGCTACCGGGCCGCGGACTGGCTGCGCGAGCACCACCGGCTCGACATGCACCTCTTCGACCACCGGCGGATCAGCGCCCAGCTCACCCACGCCGACGACGACCGCACCACCGCCCGGCTCCTCACCGCGCTGCGTGATCTCGCCGACCACGCGGCCGAGTTGAGCGACGCACCACGCGTCGAGGTACCCGCCCCGGGCGAACTGCGGATGACCCAGGCCCTGCTGCCCCGCGACGCGTACTTCGCGGACCATGAGGACGTCCCCGCGCACGGCGCGGCGGGGCGGGTGGCCGGCGAGATGATCACGCCGTACCCGCCCGGCATTCCCGCCGTGCTCCCCGGCGAACGCCTCACCGAGCCGGTGCTGCGCTACCTGACCACCGGAGTCGCGGCAGGCATGAACCTCCCCGACGCGGCCGACCCCCACCTGAAGACCGTCCGGGTAGTGACAGAGTGACGCCACCACCCGTTCCGGCACCGCGAGCCCCGCGTCGCTCCAGCGAAGCGGACGCGGGGTCCGGGACAGGGCTCCGGGACTGGCAGGCGACGGCGAGGCCGAGCAGACCGGTGCCCGGGCCGAGGCGGTGGACCCCTGCCACTCCACCACTCGGCCCGCACACCGAGTTCGGGGCACGAGTCGCCCCGGACGCCGGAATCGGGGTACGAGTCGACCCGGACGCCGGTTCGGGGTACGAGGGCCGTGTCAGTCGGTTGCGGGGGTCGGCCGCTCAGGGGTGATCGGGTCGCTGGTCCGGCGGCACTCCGCCGCCTTCGCCGCCGCCCCTGGCCCCTTTGTCGGTGCCGTGGGCGTGGCCTTCACCGGTGTCTTCGGTCTGCCGTGCCTTGAGTTCACCGCTGTCCTGCGGGGTGGCACCGCCCTTGCGGCTGCGCCTCTGCTCGGGCTGCTGGGGATTGGACATGTCCGGTTCCTTTCTCCGCTCCGGAAGGGGATCGCCGTCCCGAGTTCCCAGAAGCCCCCGTCCGACCCACCGATCCCAGGACCCGATCACACGCCCACCCATCCCAGCGACCCGATCACACGCCCCCCGTCCCAGCGACCCGATCACACGCCCCCCGTCCGAGCGACCCGATCACACGCCCTCCGTCCCAGGGACCCGGCCGCACGGCGGCGGTCCGAAAAGCACCGCGGCCGGGTTTGCGCCGCCCGGACGAGGTAACCGACCCACCGGGGCGAGCACGCCCCGACCAGTGCACCCGCCCACGACGGTCCGTCCGCCCCCGCCGAGTCCACCCGCCCGCGAGGGTTGGTCCGCCCCCGGCGGATCCGGCCGCCCAGGACGAATCCGGCCGGCCCTCCGGCGGGTCGGCTCGTCCACGGCACCGTCCCGGCCAACCCGATGAGGAAGGGGTTCATGAGTTTCGTCGGCTTCACCCTCGGCGAGCTGCGCACGGTCGGCCGCTCGATCCGCAGGTCGGTCACCGAGCGGGGACCGGAGCGGGAGACCGCCGTGCAGTCGCTGAAGGCGGCGGCCGCCGCGGTCCTCGCCTGGGCGCTGGCCGGCTGGTGGTGGCACGCCCCGTTCGCCCTCCTCGCGCCGTGGACCGCCCTGTTCCTCGTCCAGGACACCGTGTACCGCTCCCTGGTCGCCGCTCTTCAGCAGTTCACGGTGGTGATGCTGGGCACACTGCTGGCCGCCCTCGCGGGAGTCGTGACCGGCGACACCCTGGCCGCGCTCGCGCTCGCCCTCCCCGCCACCGTCCTCCTGGGCACGTACGCACGCTTCGGCGCCCAGGGTCTCTACGCCCCCACCGCCGCCCTGTTCGTCATCGCCTACGGCTCCTACGGGCCCATGGACATCGTGCACCGGCTGCTGGAGACCGCCCTCGGGGCGGCCGTCGGCCTCTGCGTCAACGCTCTGGTGCTGCCCCCGGTCCACGACCGCCGGGTCCGGCGGCTGCGCCGCCAGCTGGCCGCCGAGAGCGCCCGGCTCCTCACCGACGCCGCGGACCGGCTGGCGACCCGCGAGGCGGCGGACGCACCGGACGACTGGGACGACCGGGCCCGCTGGCTCGGCGACGTCCTCACCGACCTCCGGACGGCCCGCCGCTGGTCCGACGAGAGCCTCCGGCTCAACCCCCTGCGGCGGTTGCGGCACCGCACGGACCCCGGGCGGACGGCGCCGCCGCGGCCCGCCGTCCCGGACACCGCCTGGTACGACCTCACCGACCGGCTGCTCGCCCTGATGCGCGCCCTCATGGACATCGAGACCCGCCCCGACGCCCTGCCGCCGGACGCCCTGGACCCGCTCCTGGCCTTCCTGCGGGGCGCCGCCCTCGCGGTGAGCGGCCCCGACGACCCCCGTACGTCCGGTGCCCGGCCCGACGCGTCGGACGGCCTCGACCGCGCCCGCCGGGCCCATCGTGAACTCCTCGGGAGCCTCGCCTCCCCCGGTGCGCTCGACACCGAACAGGCAGCGCTCCGAGCCGCCTCCGGACACGTCCTCACGGCTCTGGAACGGGCCCGCCCGGACCCCGCCGAACCCGCCGCCCACCCTGACTGACCGGCGCCTCCACCCACCCCCGCTAACCGGCGTCCGGGGCATCCGGCGGTTCCGGGCGGATGAGGAGCAGGGCCACGTCGTCGGCCGGATCGCCCGCGTGGTCGAGCAGCCGGTCGGCCATCCGGTCGAGGTCCGTGGGGTCCGTACGGGCGACGAGCCGGGCGAGGGCCGCGACCGCGTCGTCCGGATCGAGGCCGGGGTGCTCGATGAGCCCGTCCGTGTAGAGGACGAGGACCGAACCGGCCGGCAGCCGGTGCTGGACGGCCGGGTAGTCGGCCTGCCGCTCGATGCCCAGCAGGAGGCCCGCGGGGACGCGGAGTACGTCGGTACGGCCGTCCGGGTGCCGGAGCACGGCGGGCGGGTGGCCGGCGCTGGCCAGGCAGATCTGCCCGCGGGCGAGGTCCAGGTGGGCGTACAGGCAGCTGGCGAACCGGTCGGAGTCGAGGCCGCCGAGCAGCCGGTTGGTGGTGCCCAGTACCTCGCCGGGAGCGGCGCCGGTGGCCGCGTGACCGTGCACGGCGGTCCTGACCTGGCCCATCAGCGCCGCCGCGTCGATGTCGTGCCCCTGGACGTCGCCGATCACCGCGGCGGCACGGTCGTCGTCCAGCCGGATCAGGTCGTAGAAGTCGCCGCCCACCTCCAGTCCGTGGCCGGCCGGACGGTAGCGGGCCGCCGCGCTCAGCCCCGGGACGGACGGCAGGCGCTGGGGCAGCAGGGCGCCCTGGAGCCGGTGGGCCACGGCGTACTGGGTGTCGTAGAGACGACCGCGTTCGAGGGCCTGCCCCACCAGCCCCACGAGCGCGGTGAGCGCGGCCCGTTCGGCGGGCGGGAAGTGCTGGGGCCGGTCGTAGGCGAGGACCAGGGAGCCGATGGCACGGCCGGAGGCGACGAGGGGCAGGAACGCCCAGGACGACTTGCCGTCCAGGTGGACGGCGTGCGGGTAGGCCTCCCGGAGCTCTTCGAAGCTGGTGAAGAACTCCGCGGCGCCCGTCTCGAGCACACGCACGGCGGGCGTGTCCTCGGTGAGCTGGAGATCGTCGAAGTACTCCATCAGCTCCGCCTCGTAGCCGCGGTGGCCCAGGATCCGCAGGCGGCCGTCGCGCTGCGCCATGAGGGCCATCGCCGTGGCGCCGAGCGCGGGCATCAGCTGGTCGGCGGCCTGGTTCACCACGTCCTGCGCGCCGACGGCCTCGGTGAGGGTCCCGGCCAGGTGCATCAGGTGGTACAGGAGGCTCGCCCGGCCGGGTCCGGCGGTGGAGTCGGCCGGATCGGCCGCCAGGCGGGGCGGCTCGGGCAGCGGATCGGCGCCGAGACCGGCCCGGATGATCCGGACGCTGATGCCGCACGGGTCGGGGTAGAGCTCGAAGACGAGCAGGGTGCCCGGTGGCCGGACCGCCGTGAAGGACGTCGGCTGTTCGCTCATCACGGCGCGGCGGTAGCGGTCCTCCACCTCGGCCACGTCCAGCCACGGCAGCGCCTCCCAGGGGAGGGTCCCGAGCAGGTCGGCCGGGTCCGCCCCGAGGATCCGGGCCGCCTCGGGTGTGAGGAACGTGAACCGGCCGGTCCCGTCCAGGGCGCAGGCACCGCCGGGCAGCCGCTCGATGAACGCGGCCAGTTCGCCGGCGTCGGCGGGCGGCGTGCGGGGCCACGAGGGGTGCGGCAGGCTGCGCGGCTGGGAGGCGGGGCGGACACGCTCCTCGGGTGCTTGCCCGAGCAGTTCGCCGAGGCGACGGCAGCCCGCCTCGACGGCGGTGCGTTCACCGGCGCCGAGCCGCGGCGGGTGGGCCCCCGGCCACAGCAGCACCAGGCCGCCGACGGGTGCGTCCCCCGCGAGCAGGGGCCCGGCGGCCAGCGCGAAGTCGTACGGCAGGACGAGGGCCGTACGCGGGTAGCGGCGCGCCATCTCCTCCATGTCACCAACCCACACCAGCCGCCGGTCGCGCACCGCGTCCGCCACCGCCACCCGGTCGGTCAGACCGACCCTGGTCCACGGGACCGCCATCTCCCGCGGCCCGCCCGTGAGCGCGGTCAGCCACAGCGCGTCCGCGCCGGGCGGCAGGACGTAGAGCAGCCCTCTGGAGGCCGCGCTCTCCTGGACCACTTGCAGGAGGGCCGCGTCCAGCGACTCGGTGGCGCCGCTGTGCTGCGCCACGCGTCGGCTCACGCCGCCTCCCAGGAATCACCCGCCCGGCTCGGGCGGGGCACCCGTCCACCGGTCAGTGCCATTCCGTACCGCATACCGGGTTCCCCGGACAGAACGACCCATCCTCCCTGGGAGAGCCACGCCCCGCGGGCCGCGGCGGGTCAGGAGCCGTGGAGGGTCAGGAGCCGCGAGGTGGCTCAGGGCACCGTGGAGGGTCAGGAGCCGTGGAGGGTGCGGTGCGGTGAGTGGCCGTAGCAGCTGCGGTAGAGGGCGGCGAAGCGGCCGGGGTGGTGGAAGCCCCAGCGGGCCGCGATCTCCGTGACCGTGGCGCCCTGGCCGGGGTCGGCGGCGAGCAGGGCCTGGTGGACGTGGGAGAGCCGCACCCTGCGCAGGTGGGCGAGCGGTGTGGTGTCGAGGTGCCGGCGGAAGGCGTACTGCAGCGCCCGGACGGTCACATGGGCCGCGGCGGCGATCTCGGCGACGGTGACGGGCTGGTCGGCGTGGTCGTCGATGTGGGCGAGGGCCCGGCGCAGCGCGGCCGGGTGGGCGTCCCTGCGGTCGGCGGCGGTCGGCTCGGTCAGCGCGGTGTTCGGGAAGGCGGCCAGGACGCTCGCGGCGAGGTGCTGGGCGGCCGTGGCGGCGACCAGCGGCTGGTCGGCGACGGCGGGCACGGCCAGCACATGGTCGCGGAGGTAGATGATCGCCTGCCGCAGCTGGTCCGCCGCCGCCGGCGAATGCGGCCGGTGCCCGGTCAGCCGGACCGTCCCGGACCCGGACGCGTCCGCGGCGACCTGTGTCAGCAGCGCGGGGTCCAGCATGGTGATGTTGTAGCGGGCACTGCAGATCCGTCCCGCGTACGGCAGCTCGGGAGGCGCGAAGGACACCACGTCACCGGGGCCGAAGGAGTCCCGCACCCCCTGGAACGCGTGGTCCTCGATAGTGCCCTCGTGGACGACGCACAGACAGATCCGGCCCAGGGGCGTGACCGAGTAGCTCATGTCGAAGTCCAGGTCGAGTTCGTCGACGCTGACCGAGTCGATGGCACTGCGGTCGATCCGGGCCCGGCTGGTCCCGCTGCTGCCGTTGCCGATGCGCATTCTGGCGTAGGCGCGGCTGAGGAACTCCTCGGTGCGCCCCAGGTCGTCGCTGTCGAAAGTGAGCGTCTGCACGCGGTCCCTACCTCTTTGGCCACGGTTCGTCCAACCCTCGCAGGCTACGACGGTCCGTCGTCGCACACGGCCGTTCCGGCCGGACCGGCGGCCTTTCGTTTTCCGGACAACCGCTCGTCAAACCGTTCGCTGCGCGGCTGGTGGGTGCCGCTCGCGGCGGCGGAGGGTGGATCGGAACATGTGGGTTCCGGATCGCGCGGACCACCGCTCGTGGGCACGGGAGAGGCGGAGCGGCCGTACATGACGGGCCATCAGGACCTGCACGACAAGATCGCGGTACTCCAGCGGGAAGTCGACCAGCTGCGCCACGCGCTGGTCTCGCACGCCGTCGTGGACCAGGCCATCGGTGTGCTGCGGGCGGTGCACGGCCTGGGCGGCCAGGAGAGCTGGGACGTGCTCCAGCAGGTCTCCCAGAACCTCAATGTCAAGCTGCGGGAAGTGGCGGCGGACGTCCTGCGGTGGGCCGATTCCGGGCGGCTGCCGGCTCGGACGGGCCCGGCCCTGCGGGAGGCGGTGGCCGCCGCGGGCCCGACTCCGTCCAGGCCCGCCCTCACGCCCTGGCGGCACCCGTCCGAGGAGCCGGAAGCGCGGCCCCCGGAGCCCGGTACGCGCTGCGTCGGCACCGACGCACAGCCTCGCTGAGCGGGTGACTTCTCGGTCGGCACGTGGGCAGAAGTGCGGAGACGAGGCTGCTTCGGCCGGGGCGAAGGATGAGGTGAATGGGGTGGACTGGAGCCGTTTCGCGCACCAGATGGCGACCATGGCACGTGACCTGCTGGCGCAGGAGACCGTGGAGGCCACACTGGAGCGCATCACCGCGTCGGCGACCGAACTGGTGGACGGCTGCGACGCGGCCGGCATCCTGATACTGCACGACGCGAAGGTGGAGACCGTCGCCCCCACCCACCGGCTGGTCGGCGAGAGCGACCTGCTGCAACAGCGGCTGGGCGAGGGCCCCTGCTTCGACGCCGCGCACAGCGCACACGGCGAGCGCGTCTTCCGCATCCCCGACCTCACGACGGCGGAGCAGCGCTGGCCCGGTTTCGCCCCGCAGGCCCACCAGCTCGGCGTGGGCAGCATGATGGGCTTCCTGCTGTTCACCGGCGACGAGGACCTCGGCGCGCTGAACCTCTACTCCCACAGGCCCGGCGCGTTCACCGAGACCAGCGAGCTGGCGGGGGTGCTGCTCGCGTCCCACGCCTCGGTGGCCTTCTCCTCCGCCCGCACGCACGCCCAGTTGGAGCGGGCGGTCGCCACCCGGCATCTCATCGGCGAGGCGATGGGCATCATCATGGGAAGCCACCGGCTCACCGAGGAGGAGGCGTTCAACGTGATGCGCCGCTACTCCCGGACCAACGACCTCAAGCTGAGCGAGGTGGCCCGCCGGGTCTGCGAAGAAGGCGCCCTGTCGTGAACACCACGCTCCCCGTCACCCGCGCACCCGGTCGCGTTTCCGGCAGGGGGGCGGCACCCGACCTCCCCAGGTGAAGCACCGCTCCCCCCGCCAACCCGCCCCGACTACCCCCGAACCCCCGCCTCACACCTCCAACCCCACAAACAACATCGGCGATCTCACACGTCACGACCGGCCGGCCGAAGCCCCAGGAACGCCGATCCCCCAGAAGAACGCAAAAACCCCAGGTCACTGGCTGCGTGCCCTGGGGTTTGGTGGAGCCGCTTTCGGGATTCGAACCCGAGACCTACGCATTACGAGTGCGTTGCTCTGGCCATCTGAGCTAAAGCGGCGCGTCGCCCGCACTATGGTGCGATCAGCGACGTCGGTAAGTCTACACAGTTTCCGGGGGTGCTCCGAACACACCCCGGAGCGGGTGCTCCGGGGCCTGCCGCAGGGGCTATGAGCAGCGTTTTCCCTCCGCCGGCGGAGTGCCCTTGAGGAGATAGGTGTCGATCGCCGAGTCGATGCAGGCGCTGCCCCGGCCGTAGGCGGTGTGGCCGTCGCCGACGTAGGTGAGGAGGCGGGCCGAACTGAGCTGGGCGGCCAGGGACTGCGCCCAGCGGTAGGGGGTCGCCGGGTCTCGGGTGGTGCCGACCACGACGATCGGAGCGGCGCCCTTCGCCTCGATGCGGTGCGGCTGCCCGGTCGCCCGCACCGGCCAGTACGCGCAGTTCAGCGAGGCCCACGCCAGGTTCGGGCCGAACACCGGGGACGCCTTCTCGAACTCGGGCAGCGCCTTCTCGACCTGCGCGGGGCCGGTGAAGGCGGCCGGCAGGTCCAGGCAGTTCACCGCCGCGTTGGCGGACATCAGGTTCGAGTAGCGGCCGTCGGAGTCCCGCTCGTAGTAGCTGTCGGAGAGAGCGAGCAGGCCCGCGCCGTCGTTCTCCTTCATCGCCGCGTGCAGCGCGTCACGCAGCTGCTCCCACTCCGCCTGGTCGTACATCGCCGCGATGACGCCGGTCGTGGCCAGGGACTCGGTGAGCTTGCGGCCGTCCGCGTCGCCGGCCGGGACGGGGTGTGCGTCGAGCTTCTGGAAGAACGTCCTCATGTTGTCGGCGATCTGCTCCGGCGTGCTGCCCTTGGCGCCGAGCGGACAGTCGGCGCGCTTGGCGCAGTCCCTCGCGAAGGACTGGAACGCCGTCTCGAACCCGGCCGTCTGCTCCAGGTTCAGCCGGCGCGCGGACAGCGACGGGTCCATCGCGCCGTCCAGCACCATCCGACCCACCCGCTCCGGGAACAGCCCCGCGTAGGTCGCGCCGAGGAACGTGCCGTACGACGCCCCCACGTAGTTCAGCTTCGGGTCGCCCAGCACCCCCCGCAGGATGTCCATGTCCCGCGCCGAGTCGACGGTGGAGACGTGCCGCAGCAACTGCGCCGAATGCGTCCCGCAGGCCTCCGCGAACTTCTTGTACGCGTCGACCAGCTGGTTGGTCTCCCGCTGGTCGTCGGGGGTCATGTCGGTCTCGGTGAACGCGTCCATCTGCCTGCCGTTCAGGCATTCGACGGGCTCGCTGCGGGCGACCCCGCGCGGGTCCACCGCGACCATGTCGTAGCGCGCGCGCACCTCGGCGGGGTAGCCGATGCCGGCGTACTGCTGGAGGTAGTCCACCGCCGAACCGCCCGGCCCGCCGGGGTTGACCAGCAGCGAACCGAGCGGCTTCGCCTTGCCGGTGGCCTTCTTCCGGGCCACCGCCAGCCGCACGTCACCCGCGCCGGGCCTGGCGTAGTCCAGCGGGACCTTCATCGTGGCGCACTGGAAGCCGGGGACACCGCAGTCGCGCCAGCTGAGCTTCTGGTCGTAGTACGACGCCAGCGCGGACGGCGTCGCCCGGGGCAGCGCGGCCAGCTGGGCGGTACCGGCCGCGGTCGCCGCCGTCGACGTGGTCGCGCTCCTCGAGGCGGAGCATCCGGAGGCGAGGAGGGCGGCGGCCGAGAGCAGGGCGGCCGCCATAGTCCGGGTGCGGTGGGGCCGTGGGCGATTTCGGGTCTGGCGGGGGATTCGCCTGATGTGCATCAATCGAGCGTAACGCCGAGGAATGATCTCCGTGCCGTGCGTCGCGAGCGTGGCTCGTACGGGTGACCCCGGTCAACCGCATACGTGCGCACCGGGTCCCCGGGGCGATCAGCCCGCTCTCAGCGCCATCGTCATGGCCTCCACCGCCAGCAGCGGCGCCACGTTGCGGTCCAGGGCGTCCCGGCAGGCGGCGATCGCCTCGATCCGGCGCAGCGTCGACTCGGGCGAACCGGCCCGGGCCAGCCGCTCCAGGACGTCCTCGGCGTCCGCGTTGGCGATCGCGACCCTGGAGCCCAGCTGGAGGGCGAGGACGTCGCGGTAGAAGCCGGTGAGGTCGGTGAGGGCGACGTCGAGGCTGTCGCGCTGGGTCCTGGTGCGGCGGCGCTTCTGCATGTCCTCCAGGTCCTTCATCACGCCCGCCGTGCCGCGCGGCAGCCTGCCTCCCTGGGCCGCGCCGAGCGCCGCCTTCAGCTCCTCGGTCTCCTTGCCGTCCATCTCCTCGGCGAGCTGCTTGGCGTCCTCCCCCGCCGCGTCCACCAGCTCCTGGGCGGCCTTCAGGCAGGCACCGACCTCGTCCAGCCGCAGCGGCAGCCGCAGTACGGCCGCGCGGCGCTCGCGGGCCGCCGGGTCGGTGGCCAGCCGGCGGGCCCGGTCGACGTGGCCCTGGGTGGCGCGGGCGGCGCTCGCGGCGGCCTCGGGTTCGATTCCCTCGCGCCGGACGAGCATGTCGGCGACCGCCTCCACGGACGGCGTGCGCAGGTTCAGGTGACGGCATCGGGAGCGGATCGTGGGCAGCACGTCCTCCAGCGAGGGGGCGCACAGCAGCCAGACCGTCCGGGGGGCGGGCTCCTCCACCGCCTTGAGGACGGCGTTCGCCGACTTCTCGTTCAGCCGCTCGGCGTCCTCGACCAGGATGATCTGCCAGCGGCCGTTCGCCGGGGACGTGTACGACTTGCGGACCGTGTCCCGCATGTCCTTGACCAGGATCTCGGCGCCGACGGCGGCGACGGTCGTGACGTCCGCGTGGGTGCCGACCAGCGCGGTGTGGCAGCCGTCGCAGAACCCGCAGCCGGGGGTGCCGCCGAGGGCGCGGTCCGGGCTGACGCACTGGAGGGCGGCCGCGAAGGCCCGCGCCGTCTGGTCACGGCCGGCGCCGGGCGGGCCCGTGAACAGCCAGGCGTGGGTCATCTTCGACGACTCGGGCAACGGCCGGTCGGCCGCCGCCGCGGTGACGAGGGCGTCGGCGTCCCGGGCGGCGGCGGTGAGCACCTCGCTCACCCGCTCCTGCCCGACGAGGTCGTCCCATACGGTCATGGGTCACGCCGCCCTTTCCTCACAAACGCCACCGAACAACACCACCGAACAACATCACCTAACGAACCTCACCGATACGGGCGTCACCGCTGCACGCGTACAAACGCCACCGGTACACGCGTCCGGTCCGGCTTCCCTGTCCCGCTTCCATTGTGCGGGCGCCCACTGACAACGGGGGCGGCACCCGTAGGCACCACCCCCGCGCACTCGTACCGCCCGGCGCGGCGGTGCCTCAGCCGCGCCGCCCGCGGCCCCTGCGGCCCCGGTCGTCGTCGGAGTCGGTCCCCTGCTCGTCGTAGGACCCCAGCAGTTCGTCCGCCAGCGACGGCAGGTCGTCCAGCGGGGTCTCCTCCGCCCAGTCGGGCCGGGGACGCTCCCGCCGGGCCGGAGCCTCGGCACCGGCACCGTGGTCGGCGTCGAGCTGCGGCATCTCGCGCGTGCGGTCCTCGGAACCGTCGGGGCCGGCGCCCGTCCGCTCGTCCCGGAAGAAGCCGCGCGGCACCCGGTCCGCCGGGTCGTCCCCGGGCCCCGGGGCGCCGTCACGCACCGGAGGCAGCACCGCCGTCTCGTCGGCCGCGCCCACGGGCGGCAGCACCGCTGTCTCGTCCGCGGCGCCCGGGGTCACCGGAGGCAGCACCGCGGTCTCGTCCGTGGCTCCCCCGGGCTCCTCGGCCGGCACCAGCGGCTGCGGCAGCTTCGCCGTCACCTCCGACTCGGACTCCCGGGCCGCGGGCGCCGGCTCGTCCCGGACCGGACGCAGCACCTTCGTCTCGTCGTCCCGGCCCTCCGGCCGCACCACGGGCGTCGGCACGGTCATCGCCTCCGGAGTGACGCCGGGGGCCTTCGGCTGCGGGGCCGCCGACTGGTGGGCGGCCACGTCCGCCGCTGCCGCCGCCTCCGCCGCGGCGCGCCGCGCCTGCTCGGCCGCGACCAGGGCCTGTTCGGCCTTGCGCTGCTTCTCCAGGCGCCGCTCCTCGGCCTCGGCGCGCAGCCGGGCCTCCTCCTCGGCCTGCTTGCGGCGCCGCTCCTCCTCGGCCTTGCGGCGGGCCTCGGCCTCCGCGCGTGCCTTCTCCTCGGCGAGCAGCCGGGCCTGCTCCTCCTCGGCCCGCTTACGCGCCTCCTCGGCACGCAGCCGGGCCTCCTCCGCCTGCCGTTCGGCCTCCCTGCGCTGCGCCTCCTCCAGCTCGCGGCGCTTGCGCTCCTCCTCCTCGGCACGCAGCTTGGCGAGCTGCTCCTGGCGCTCGCGCTCCAGGCGCTCCTCCTCGGCCTTGCGGGCGGCCTCCTCCTCGGCCTTGCGCCGGGCCTCCTCCTCGGCCTTCTTGCGAGCCTCCTCGGCGGCCTTGATCTCGGCCTCCGACATCGGCAGCACGGTGTCCAGGCGGGCCCGGACGACGGTGGTGACGGCCTCGGCCTCCTGGCCCGCGTCCACCACCAGGTAGCGGCCGGGGTCGGAGGCGGCCAGCGTGAGGAAACCGGCCCGCACGCGCGCGTGGAACTCGGCGGGCTCCGACTCCAGCCGGTCGGGGGCCTCGGTGAACCGCTCGCGGGCGGTCTCCGGCGGCACGTCCAGCAAGACGGTGAGGTGCGGTACGAGCCCGTCGGTCGCCCAGCGGTTGATGCGGGCCACCTCGGTCGGGGACAGGTCGCGGCCCGCGCCCTGGTAGGCGACGGACGAGTCGATGTACCGGTCGGAGATGACGATCGCGCCGCGCTCCAGGGCGGGCCGCACCACGGTGTCGACGTGCTCCGCGCGGTCGGCGGCGTACAGCAGCGCCTCCGCACGGTGCGACAGACCGGCCGACGACACGTCGAGGAGGATCGAACGCAGCCGCTTGCCGACCGGGGTGGCGCCCGGCTCGCGGGTGAGGACGACCTCGTGGCCCTTGGCGCGGATCCACTCGGCGAGGGCCTCGGCCTGGGTGGACTTGCCGGCGCCGTCGCCGCCCTCCAGGGCGATGAAGAAACCGTTGGCGGTGGGCGCCTCGGCCGGGTCGTCGCCGCCCAGCAGCGCGTCCCGCAGGTCGAGGCGGAGCGGTACGCCCGCCCGGTCGTCGACCTTGGCCAGCACCAGCGCGGCCACCGGCAGCAGCAGCGCGCCGACCAGCATCAGGGTGAACGCGGCGCCGCCGTGCGCGAACACGAACTTGCCGTTCTCCAGCCGGTGCGGCCCGATCAGCGCGGCCACCAGGGGCGCGATCAGCGCGCCGAGCGCTATGGCGACCCGGACCACCGCGTGCAGGTGCTCGGTCGTGCGCGCCCGGCGGAAGTCCTCGGTCTCCTGGTCGAGCAGGGTGTGCCCGGTGTTGGCGGCCACGCCCGCGCCGATCCCGGCCAGCGCGACGACCAGCAGGACGGTGGTGACGTCCGGGATCAGGCCGGCGGCCAGCAGTGCGATACCGGTGAAGGCGATGGCCAGGGACAGCAGCCGGCGGCGCGAGAGCGTCGGCAGCAGCTGGGGCGCCGTGCGGATGCCGACGGCGACGCCGCCGGTCAGGGCGAGCACCAGCAGGCCGTACAGGACCGGGCCGCCGCCCAGGTCCTTGGCGTGCAGCACGGAGACGGCGACGGCCGCGGAGACCGCGCCGGCGACGGCCGCGCAGGCCAGCACCAGCAGCGGGATGACGCCGGTACGGCCCGTGTCGGTGCCGGTGCCGGTCCTGGGGCGGCGCAGGCCCTCGAGCGGCGACCGCGCGCGCGGGGTGCGGGTGCCGGGCACCTCCAGGTACACCAGCACCGACAGGGATCCGGCGAACAGGCCCGCCGCCACGTACGAGGCGAGGGCGGCCTGGTGCTGGGCGAACCAGGCGATGCCGGTGCCCAGCAGGTTGTTGACCAGCGAGGCGGCGACGAGCGCGGCCGCCGCGACCGGGACCGCCAGGAAGGTGGTGCGCAGCGACAGCCGGCGCAGGGCGTCCAGGTGGTCGGGCAGCGGTCGTACCGTCGCGCCCTCCAGGGGCGGGGCGGGCAGCAGCGCGGGGGCCGCGCTCTCCCGGCAGACGGTCCAGAAGCGCTCGGCGATCCCGGTGACGAAGGCGGTCACCAGGAGCAGCGCCGGGGCGTTCTGGGGTGTCCAGTCGATCCACAGGGGCGCGATGATCAGCAGGACGGCACGGAGTCCGTCGGCGCCGACCATGGTCCAGCGGCGGTCGAGCGGGCCGTCGGCCGCGGTCAGAGCGGTGAGGGGGCCCAGCAGGACCGCGCCGAAGAGCAGGGTGGCGAGAACGCGCACCCCGAAGACGATCGCCACCGCGAACGCCACACCTCGGTAGCCGCCGCCGAACGAGCCCTCGGCGATGGCCGCCTGGAGCGTGAGCACCACCAGCACGAGCAGTGCCAGGCTGTCGCCCACGCCGCTCACCAGTTGGGCGCTCCACAACCGCCTCAACTCTGGTCGGCGCAACAGCGAGCGGACGGCGCGCTCGCGGGAATCCGCTACCAGCGCGTCGTCGGGGTCTGTCTTGGGGGCCGTTGGCTGCTCGGCTCGCGTCATGCTTTCAGCCTATCGGCAGCCGCCGACAGCCCGCCGCGACCGTCCACAGGTACGCGCACCCCGACACCAAGTTGATGCCGGGGCGTTCGCATTGCGAAGCCGATGTGACCGATGTGACGATCGTGAACCCCTGTGAACCCGGTGGCTTTCCCGGCCGCCGGCCCGCGAGGCTCACCCCTGTCCGCCGGGCTCAGTCCTCCGCGGTTGTCGTCCGGGGAGACGCCGTCGCCTTCTTCGCCGCGGCGGTCGTCTTCTTCGCGGCCGTGGCCGTCGTCGTCTTCTTCGCCGCGGTCTTCTTGGCCGCCGCCTTCTTCGCCGGCGCGGCCTTCTTGGCGGCCGTCTTCTTGGCAGGCGCCTTCTTCGCCGTCTTCTTCGCGGGCGCCTTCGCCCGCTTCTCGGCGAGCAGCTCGTAGCCGCGCTCCGGGGTGATCGTCTCGACGCTGTCGCCGGAGCGCAGGGTCGCGTTGGTCTCCCCGTCGGTGACGTACGGCCCGAAGCGGCCGTCCTTCACCACGACCGGCTTCTCGCTGACCGGGTCGGTGCCCAGCTCCTTCAGCGGCGGCTTGGCCGCGGCCCGGCCGCGCTGCTTGGGCTGGGCGTAGATCGCCAGCGCCTCGTCGAGGGTGATCGTGAAGAGCTGGTCCTCGGAGGTGAGCGAACGCGAGTCCGTGCCCTTCTTCAGGTACGGCCCGTAGCGCCCGTTCTGCGCGGTGATCTCCTGGCCCTCGGCGTCGGCGCCGACGACCCGTGGCAGCGACATCAGCTTCAGCGCGTCCGCCAGGGTGACCGTGTCCAGGGACATGGTCTTGAAGAGCGACGCGGTACG
The DNA here is from genome assembly GCF_022343545.1 of Streptomyces arenae. Taxonomy (NCBI): domain Bacteria; kingdom Bacillati; phylum Actinomycetota; class Actinomycetes; order Kitasatosporales; family Streptomycetaceae; genus Streptomyces; species Streptomyces arenae. The sequence goes on along the minus strand of NZ_JAKQYH010000058.1, from coordinate 22,455 downwards.
CGGCTTCACCGCGTTCTTGCCGGTCTTCGGGGTGCCCTCGGGGAGCACCTCGGTGACGTACGGGCCGTAGCGGCCGTCACGGGCGATGATCTGGTGGCCCGTCTCCGGGTCGGCGCCCAGCTCGAAGTCGCCGCTCGGCTTGGCGAGCAGTTCCTCGGCGAGCTCGACGGACAGCTCGTCGGGCGCCAGGTCCTCCGGCACGTCCGCGCGCTGGTGGCCCTCGGAGTCCTTCTCACCGCGCTCGATGTACGGCCCGTAGCGGCCGACCCGCAGCACGATGCCGTTGCCCACCGGGAACGACGACACCTCGCGCGCGTCGATCGCACCCAGGTCCGTCACCAGCTCCTTGAGGCCGCCGAGGTGATCCCCGTCGCCGTTGCCGGCGTCGGCAGCGCCACCGACGGCAGTGCCCTCGCCGAAGTAGAAGCGCTTGAGCCACGGCACGGCCTGCGCCTGACCGGCGGCGATGCGGTCGAGGTCGTCCTCCATGCGGGCGGTGAAGTCGTAGTCGACCAGCCGGCCGAAGTGCTTCTCCAGCAGGTTGACCACGGCGAAGCTCAGGAAGGAGGGCACCAGGGCCGTCCCCTTCTTGAACACGTAGCCCCGGTCGAGGATGGTGCCGATGATCGACGCGTACGTCGACGGGCGGCCGATCTCGCGCTCTTCCAGCTCCTTGACCAGCGAGGCCTCGGTGTAGCGGGCCGGGGGCTTGGTGGCGTGCCCGTCGACCGTGATCTCCTCGGCGGACAGCGCGTCGCCCTCGGCGACCTGGGGCAGCCGGCGCTCCCGGTCGTCCAGCTCGGCGTTCGGGTCGTCGGCACCCTCCACGTAGGCCTTGAGGAAGCCGTGGAACGTGATCGTCTTGCCGGAGGCGCTGAACTCGACGTCCCGGCCGTCGGCGGCGGTGCCGGCGATCTTCACGGTGACGGAGTTCCCGGTCGCGTCCTTCATCTGGGAGGCGACGGTCCGCTTCCAGATCAGCTCGTAGAGCTTGAACTGGTCGCCGGTCAGGCCGGTCTCGGCGGGCGTGCGGAAACGATCACCCGAGGGGCGGATCGCCTCGTGCGCCTCCTGCGCGTTCTTGACCTTCGCCGCGTACGTCCGCGGGGCGGAGGGCAGGTAGTCGGCCCCGTACAGCTGCGTGACCTGGGCACGGGCGGCCGCGATCGCCGTGTCGCTCAGCGTCGTGGAGTCCGTACGCATGTACGTGATGTAGCCGTTCTCGTACAGCTTCTGGGCCACCTGCATGGTGGCCTTCGCGCCGAAGCCGAGCTTGCGCGAGGCCTCCTGCTGGAGGGTCGTCGTACGGAACGGGGCGTACGGCGAGCGGCGGTACGGCTTGGACTCGACCGAGCGGACCGCGAACCGGGTGTTCTCCAGGGCGGCGGCGAGCGCGCGGGCGTTCGCCTCGTCGAGGTGGAGGGTGTTCGCGGTCTTCAGCTGTCCGAGCGAGTCGAAGTCACGGCCCTGGGCGACACGCCTGCCGTCGACCGCCTGGAGGCGTGCGACCAGCGAGGACGGGTCCGACGGGTCGCCCGCCCGGCCGGTCGCGAAGGTGCCCGTCAGGTCCCAGTACTCGGCGGAACGGAACGCGATCCGCTCGCGTTCCCGCTCGACCACGAGCCGGGTGGCGACGGACTGGACACGGCCGGCCGACAGGCGCGGCATGACCTTCTTCCACAGGACCGGCGAGACCTCGTAGCCGTAGAGGCGGTCGAGGATGCGCCGGGTCTCCTGGGCGTCGACGAGCTTCTGGTTGAGCTGGCGCGGGTTGGCGACGGCGGCCCGGATCGCGTCCTTGGTGATCTCGTGGAAGACCATCCGCTTGACGGGGATCTTCGGCTTGAGGACCTCCTGGAGGTGCCAGGCGATCGCCTCGCCCTCGCGGTCCTCATCGGTGGCGAGGAAGAGCTCGTCGGACTCCTTCAGCAGGTCCTTCAGCTTCTTGACCTGCGCCCTCTTGTCGGCGTTGATCACGTAGATGGGCTGGAAGTCGTGTTCGACGTCCACGCCGAGCCGCCGGACCTCGCCGGTGTACTGCTCGGGCACCTCGGCGGCGCCGTTGGGAAGGTCACGGATGTGCCCGACGCTCGCTTCGACGACGTATCCGGGGCCCAGATAGCCCTTGATCGTCTTCGCCTTGGCAGGCGACTCGACGATGACGAGTCGGCGGCCGCCCTGTGCGGTCTCGCTGGTCGGGGACAACTTCGCTCTTCTCTCCGGTCGACGCTGGGGCCTCCCCAGGCCTTGGTCCCGGGGCCGTGGCACGGACACGGATGTCCGCTCACTTGGTGACGCTGCGGAGTGTGACGGTACATCCCGCCCCCGTGTCAAACGGGAAAAGCCCACAACGGCCACTCGAACGGTAACCCGACTACCGCCATTCCTGCCGCCCGGAGTCCCCGGCCGCACTCCCAGGCCAGCCCGGAGCGGCACGCTCCCCTTACCCGCGCGCAGCCCTCACAGGCGGGTCAGGCAGTACGCCCCGAGAGCCAGCGACGCCACCGCGGCGAGGCCCGCGAGGGCCGCCGAGGTGACCTGTCCCACCCCCTGGGCGACGGGTTCGCCACGCCGGACCCGGACGCCGGTCCACACCAGCAGCGCGCCTCCGAACAGGGCGAACACCGCCCCCGCGAAGATCGCCGGTCCGCTCTCCATGGCCCGTGCGCCCCTTCCCTGCCGTCCGCGACTGCCCAGCCTGCGGAGACTTGCACGCGCGGGCGGCGGGCGGGCGGCCGGTGGGAGAAATCCAGGTGAACGAGGAGCCGCCCTCCATTCGAACATCCGGTCGATCGGGGATTCGGTGATCGTTCGGCCACATTTTTCCGGCCTTTTTCATTTTCCGGCGTGTCCTGCCGGCCGCCGAGCGCGCCGGACCGTACGCGGAGCCCGCGTCAGCCGGCCGGCTCCAGGAACCCCTGCTCCACCAGGAGCCGGATCTGCGCGGGGGTACGGTCGCGCAGCAACACCGGGTCCTCACCCATCAGTTGTGCGATGGCGTCGAGAATCCGCCCCGCGCTCAGGGTGCCGTCGCACACCCCTGCGAACCCGGCGCCCACCGTGTCCACCTTGGTCGCGCGGCGCATCCCGCGGTGCTGGCGCAGCACCACGTGCTCGGGATCCTCGGCACCGGGCAGCCCGACCTGCTCCTGGACCACCTCGACGGCGAGCCTGAAGTGCCCTTCGAGGAGATCGGCGTCGTCGTGGTCACGGAGGTAGTCGAGCCGGTCGAAGTGGGCCCGGATCGTGTCACCGAGCGGCTGTTCGATCGAATGCGGCCACTCCTCCACGGTGACGGAAGGCACAGCGGCGCCCGTCTTCCGCAGCGTGATCCAGCCGAAGCCCACCCCCTTCACCTTGCGCGCCTCGAACTCGTCGAGCCACGCGTCGTACCGCGCCTGGTACTCCGTCGGGTCCCCGCGGTGGTCGCCGGAGTCCCTGAGCCACAGCTCGGCGTACTGGTTGACGTCCTGCACCTCGCGCTGCACGATCCACGCGTCGCAGCCGCGCGGCACCCACGACCTGACCCTGTCCTGCCAGTCCTCCCCCGCGACGTGCTGCCAGTTGGCGAGGAACTGCGCGAACCCGCCCTCGGTCAGCCGCTCCCCGGCCTGTTGAACGAGCGAGCGGCACAGATCGTCCCCGCTCATCCCGCCGTCCCGGTACGTCAGGCGGGCTCCGGGCGAGATCACGAACGGCGGGTTGGACACGATGAGGTCGTACGTCTCGCCGTCCCGGACGGGTTCGAAGACCGAGCCCTCGCGGAGGTCGGCCGCGGGTGCGCCGGACAGCGCCAGCGTGAGTGCCGTGATGTGCAGCGCGCGCGGGTTGAGGTCGGTCGCCGTCACGCGCGTGGCGTGCCGGGCGGCGTGCAGCGCCTGGATCCCGGAGCCGGTGCCGAGGTCGAGGGCGGCGGCGACGGGCGCCCGGACGGTGATGCCGGCCAGCGTCGTGGAGGCGCCGCCCACCCCCAGGACGACCTCTTCGTTCCGCTGTCCGATGCCGCCGGCTCCGCCGACCGCGCAGCCGAGGTCGGACACGATGAACCAGTCCTCCCCGTCGGGCCCGCCGTACGGCCGGACGTCCACGGAGGCGGCGACCTCGTCACCGCCCGCACGGGTCAGCCAGCCGGTCTCCAGGAGGTCGCCGACGGGCAGGAAGTCCGCCGCGCGCGCGTGCGGCACGGGTTGCTGGAGCAGGAACAGCCGTACGAGTGTCTCCAGCGGCGTGTCCCCGCGGGTGGCCCGGAGCGCGGGCACCGTCTCGCTGCGGGCCAGCGCCGCGTAGGCGGGGGCGCCGAGCAGTTCCAGGAGCCCGTCGGCGGTGAAGGAGGCGCCCAGCAGGGCGGTGCGCAGCCGGGCGGCGACGTCGGGGCGGTCGGAGGCGGGCAGGTTGGCGAGGCCGGAGTCAGTCACGCCCTCCATTGTGGCCCGCCCCCACCCGGCAACGCGGCCTCAGCACACCCCCACGGAACCGCCACCCACCGGCCGACACCCCCGACCACGACACCGCGCCGTCACACGACCGCCGGGCCCGCGGCTCCGCGAATCCGGCCCACGACCCAAACCGCCGCGACACCGCGGCGCGGCCGTGGTGGGCCGGGGCGGGAGCGGGTCCGGGGGTTCCCTGGGGCGTCAGCCTGCGGTCGACGAGGCCGAGGCCGAGGCTCCCGACGTCGTGGCGACCTTCTTGCAGCTGGCCTGTTCGGCGATCGCGTTCTTGACCTCGCCCTGCTCCAGCGCCTCCAGGGCCTGGGTGCCGCTCTTGTTCTGCGTCTCCAGGTCGGCCATCTGGGCGGCGACGTCGTGCAGCCCGGAGGCGAACTTCGCCTGGTCCTTGGTGTTCAGCGCGTCGACCTTCTTCTTCAGGTCGGCGTAGGACGCGGAGAGGCTGTCGAGGTTCTTGACGACGTCCTGCTGGCGCTTGGCGCCGTCGTCGATCCCGGGCGGCGCCCCGGCACCGCTGATGGCCGCGGCGAGCGCCTTGTAGCCGTCGGACATGTCCTGGAAGGCCTGGGAGTCGGTCTTCTGGATGGTGGCGGGCGAACTCGTGGTGTTCGAGGCGGTCTGAGCGATCGCCTCGTTGGCCGCCTTGATCTTCGCGTCCTGCGCCGGGACCGCGTCGCACACGGTCTTGGCCCAGGCGATCAGCTTCGGGTCGGGGCCCTTGTCGCCGCTGCTGCACCCGGACAGCGCCCCTGCCAGTACCGCACCGCCGGACAGTGCGGCCGCGAGCTTCTTGTTCACCGGATCGGTCCCTTCCATGGCTCTCGGCCCCCGGAATCTACACGGCGGAGGGCCGCCACCCTCACGATCGGCACCTTTTAGTCCGCTTTTATGATGTTTTGCTCGCGGGAGAGAAGGCTCACGACGAAACGGCGCACACAGGACTCTTGTCCCGCAATTCGGGCACAGGGCGCGCACGTCGGGAGCCGTGCGCGGGCGCGGGAACACGGAACGGGCGGACGGCGCGTCAACACGCGCCGTCCGCCCGCTCGTTGGCCGGGACCTCTCGGGAGGGTCCCGGTGGGCGTCGTAAGACCGCCTACGAAACCACCGCGGGATCGGCCGGCTTGGCCACCCGTTCGGCGTTCTCCTCGTCGCCCACGGCGATGCCGCGGCGCTTGGAGACGTAGACCGCTCCGACGATCACGAGCAGCGAGAGGACCGCGATCAGGATCCGGACCCCGATGCTCTTGTCGTGGCCGTAGGAGAACTTGATCACCGCGGGCGCGATGAGCAGCGACACCAGGTTCATGACCTTGAGCAGCGGGTTGATCGCGGGTCCCGCGGTGTCCTTGAAGGGGTCGCCGACCGTGTCGCCGATCACCGTGGCGGCGTGGGCCTCACTGCCCTTGCCACCGTGGTGGCCGTCCTCGACGAGCTTCTTGGCGTTGTCCCAGGCGCCACCGGAGTTGGCCAGGAAGACGGCCATCAGGGTGCCCGCGCCGATCGCGCCCGCGAGGTACGAACCGAGGGCCCCGACGCCGAGCGTGAACCCGATGAAGATGGGCGCCATCACGGCGAGCAGTCCCGGCGTGGCCAGCTCCCGCAACGCGTCCTTGGTGCAGATGTCGACGACCTTGCCGTACTCGGGCGTCTCCGTGTAGTCCATGATCCCGGGGTGCTCGCGGAACTGCCGCCGCACCTCGAAGACCACCGAACCAGCCGACCGCGATACGGCGTTGATGGCGAGTCCGGAGAACAGGAAGACGACCGCCGCGCCGGCGATGAGACCGACCAGGTTGTTGGGCTGCGAGATGTCCATCGACAGGGTCAACGGGGAGCCCGAACCGGTCAGTTTCGCGCCCACGTCCTGGACGTTCGTGGTGATCGCGTCCCGGTACGACCCGAAGAGCGCCGACGCCGCGAGGACGGCGGTGGCGATCGCGATGCCCTTGGTGATGGCCTTGGTGGTGTTGCCGACCGCGTCCAGGTTGGTGAGCACCTGCGCGCCCGCGCCCTCGACGTCCCCGGACATCTCGGCGATGCCCTGGGCGTTGTCGGAGACGGGCCCGAAGGTGTCCATGGCGACGATCACGCCGACCGTGGTGAGCAGGCCGGTGCCGGCCAGCGCGACCGCGAACAGCGCGAGCATGATGGACGTACCGCCCAGCAGGAACGCGCCGTAGACGCTCAGGCCGATCAGCAGGGCGGTGTAGACGGCCGATTCGAGGCCGACCGAGATACCGGCGAGGACCACGGTGGCCGGGCCGGTCAGCGAGGTCTTCCCGATGTCCATGACGGGACGCCGGTTGGTCTCGGTGAAGTACCCGGTCAGCTGCTGGATGACGGCCGCCAGCAGGATGCCGATGGCGACCGCGACGAGCGCGAGGATCCGCGGGTCGCCGTCCTTGGCCCGGATGGCCGCGTCACCGATGCCGTCCAGGTCGGAGTACTTCCCCGGCAGGTAGACGAAGACCGCGACCGCGACGAGCACCAGCGAGATCACCGCGGAGATGAAGAAGCCGCGGTTGATGGCGCTCATGCCGCTGCGGTCGGTGCGACGCGGGGCGACCGCGAAGATGCCGACCATGGCGGTGAGCACACCGATCGCCGGCACCAGGAGCGGGAAGGCCAGTCCGGAGTCGCCGAAGGCCGCCTTGCCGAGGATCAGCGCGGCGACCAGGGTCACGGCGTACGACTCGAAGAGGTCGGCCGCCATGCCCGCGCAGTCGCCGACGTTGTCGCCCACGTTGTCGGCGATGGTCGCGGCATTGCGCGGGTCGTCCTCCGGAATGCCCTGTTCGACCTTGCCGACCAGGTCGGCGCCGACGTCGGCGGCCTTGGTGAAGATGCCGCCGCCGACCCGCATGAACATCGCGATGAGGGCTGCTCCGAGGCCGAAGCCCTCGAGCACCTTCGGCGCGTCGGCCGCGTACACCAGCACCACACAGGAGGCGCCGAGCAGGCCGAGCCCCACCGTGAACATGCCGACGACGCCGCCCGTGCGGAAAGCGATCTTCATGGCTTTGTGCGAGACGGCGGTGAGATCCTTTTCCGGCTCGCCGGCCGCCGGAGTGGCTTCGCGGGCCGCCGCGGCGACCCGCACATTGCTGCGTACGGCGAGCCACATGCCGATATAACCGGTGGTCGCCGAGAAGGCCGCGCCGATCAGGAAGAAGATCGACCGGCCGGCGCGCTGATTCCAGTCGTCCGCGGGCAGCAGCAGGAGCAGGAAGAACACCACGACGGCGAATACGCCGAGGGTGCGCAACTGTCGGCCCAGATAGGCGTTCGCGCCTTCCTGGACCGCCGCCGCGATCTTCTTCATGCTGTCGGTGCCCTCGCCGGCCGCGAGTACCTGACGGACCAGGATCCAGGCGACCACGAGCGCGGCCAGCGCCACGGCGGCGATGACCGCCACCAGGACCCGGTTGTCGTCGGTCAGGACCGCGGCCGCGACGGTTGTGGTGTGGCCCAACTGATGAGGGGTAGAAAGCCCCGCCATTCGTCCTCCTTGACGCTTGGGCTGAGCTCAAGATGTGGACGGATTCTAGGTACCCCGGAGTGATCTAAACAGGGGACGGTAAACGGAATTGGCCTTCTCGTGCTCTTCAGCAAATGATCGAGGTCATGCCACCCAACCCAAAAGTGGTAACGCCCTAAAAGCATTGACGATCACCAGTGGAGCAATCGACGCTTGATCGAATTATCGGGCGATCTTCCAGGCATTGATCGTGAATCATTTCACGAATTCGGCGACCGGATGACATCCGGCGGAAAATAAGAAGAAGGGCCCTGCTCGCAGGGCCCTTCTGTCTTCGGTCGGGTGGCTCTCAGGTGAGCCCGACCCCGGGCGGGACGGTCGGCCAGGTCATACGGATCAGGCCGCCGTACTCTCCGGCGGTGACCTCCACGTCGTCGACGAGGCCGCTGATGACCGCGAGGCCCATCTCGTCCTCCTCGGCCTCCACGTCCGCCTCCGCCGAGGCACCGGATGCCCCGTCACCGGGAGTGGAACGGGGGGCGTCGTCGCCGACCTCGATGGAGAACTGCTTCTCGTCCTCGATCAGCGCGACCCGCACCGGCTCGGTGATGCCGGCGCCCTGGTGCAGACCTACGGCCCGGGAACAGGCCTCGCCCACGGCCAGCCGGACCTCGTCCAGGACGGCCTCGTCCACTCCGGCCCTGCGCGCCACCGCCGCCGCCACCAGTCGGGCGGTGCGGACGTGCTCGGGCAGCGCGCTGAAGCGGAGTTCAACGGTGGCCATACGTCCCCCTCGGAACTACGGGCGTGCGATGGGAGGCCGGGCCGCCGAGTGCCCGGACCCCCCGATGAATTGCGTCCGCCACGGGCACCACGACCCGTGAACGGCTGCCGGCACAGGCACACGGGCCCGAGCGGGCTGGGGTGGCACGGACACGCGCGCGAAGCGCACAGGGCCGTGCCGGGGACCGGCCGGACGCCGCGGACCGATGGGCGGTCCGGGACGCGTCGGCCGGTCCGGGTCAGTCGGTGGCCGCCACCGCTTCCTCGACCGAGGTGTGGATCGGGAACACCTTGGTGAGGCCGGTGATGCGGAAGATCTTCAAAATGCGCTCCTGGTTGCACACCAGGCGCAGCGAACCCTCATGGGCACGCACCCGCTTCAGGCCGCCGACCAGCACGCCGAGCCCGGTGGAGTCGAGGAAGTCCACGCCCTCCATGTCTACGACGAGGTGGAAATTCCCGTCGTTCACCAGCTCGACCAGCTGCTCGCGCAACTTGGGCGCGGTATATACGTCGATTTCGCCACCGACCTCGACGACCGTACGATCGCCGACGGTACGGGTCGACAGGGACAGGTCCACGGATCCTCCAGCACCTTGCTATCGAGCGGTCGCCCCTTGGGACACCTCGGCTTGCGACCCTCGGGACGTTCGCCAGCCGCGATGGCATTCAATCACTTACGGCAGGCGTGCACGACGCCTTGGCCCCATTGTCCGTCACGCCGGTGACACACTCGGTCCCGATGGCCATAAATCACCGATCCGATCGACCGCCGGTTCCGGCCGTGTCCGGGTTCGCTCCGGGCACGGTCCTGGACCGGCTCGCCTCCGGGCCGAGCCGGGCTTCGCGCATCACTCATACGGAGCACTTGCCCCCGCGCGCGGGTCGGCATGCCGTCTGGCCTGACCGGATTCGCTCGGAGGTGATCGCGGCCGTACGGGCGTGCGGCATCGAGCATCCCTGGGAGCACCAGGCCCTGGCCGCCGAGCACGCCCTGGACGGCGACTCGGTGGTGGTCGCCACCGGCACCGCCTCCGGCAAGTCCCTGGCGTACCTCGTGCCCGTCCTGTCCACGCTCCTGGAGGGCTCCGAGGCCCCGAACGGCCGGGGTGCCACCGCCCTCTACCTGGCGCCCACCAAGGCACTAGCGGCGGATCAGTGCCGTTCCGTGAAGGAACTTTCACATCCGCTCGGCAACGCCGTACGCCCCGCCGTGTACGACGGCGACACGCCGTACGAGGAACGCGAATGGGTGCGCCAGTACGCCAACTACGTGCTCACCAACCCGGACATGCTGCACCGCGGGATACTCCCCGGGCACCCGCGCTGGTCCTCCTTCCTGAAGTCGCTGAAGTACGTCGTCATCGACGAGTGCCACACCTACCGGGGCGTCTTCGGCTCGCACGTCGCCCAGGTGCTGCGCAGGCTGCGCCGCCTGTGCGCCCGCTACGGCGCCTCCCCCGTCTTCCTGCTGGCCTCCGCCACCGCCGCCGAACCGGCCGTCGCCGCCCGCCGCCTCACCGGCCTGCCGGTCGTGGAGATCGCCGACGACGCCTCCCCGCGCGGCGAACTGGTCTTCGCCCTGTGGGAGCCGCCGCTGACCGAGCTGCACGGCGAGAAGGGCGCCCCGGTCCGCCGGACCGCCACCGCGGAGACCGCCGACCTGCTGACCGACCTAGCCGTGCAGGGCGTGCGCTCGGTCGCCTTCGTGCGCTCCCGACGCGGCGCGGAGCTGATCGCCGTCATCACCCAGGAACGGCTCGCCGAGGTGGACCGTTCCCTGGCCCGGCGTGTCGCGGCCTATCGCGGCGGCTACCTCCCCGAGGAGCGGCGCGCCCTGGAACGCGCGCTGCACTCCGGGGAACTGCTCGGGCTTGCCGCCACGACGGCCCTGGAGCTGGGCGTGGACGTCTCCGGACTGGACGCCGTACTGATCGCCGGGTACCCGGGTACCAGGGCCTCTGTGTGGCAGCAGGCGGGCCGCGCCGGCCGCGCCGGTCAGGGCGCCCTCGCGGTGCTGGTCGCGCGCGACGACCCGCTGGACACGTTCCTCGTCCATCATCCCGAGGCCCTGTTCGACCAACCGGTTGAATCGACGGTCCTCGACCCCGACAACCCGTACGTCCTCGCCCCGCACCTGTGCGCCGCCGCGGCCGAGATCCCGCTCACCGACGACGACCTGGAGCTCTTCGGCCCCGCCTGCGAGGAACTGCTGCCGCAGCTGGAGGCCGCGAAGCTGCTGCGCCGCCGCACCAGGGCCTGGCACTGGACCCGGCGGGAGCGGGCCGCCGACCTGACCGACATCCGCGGCGAGGGCGGCCGTCCGGTGCAGGTCGTCGAGGAGGGCACCGGACGCCTGCTCGGCACGGTCGACGCGGGCGCCGCGCACTCCACCGTCCACGAGGGCGCGGTCCACCTCCACCAGGGCCGCACCTATCTGGTGCGGTCCCTGGACCTGGAGGACTCGGTGGCCCTGGTCGAACAGGCCGAGCCGCCGTACTCCACGGTCGCCCGCGACACCACGGCCATCTCCGTCCTGGAGACCGACGTCGAGGTCCCCTGGGGCGACGGCCGCCTCTGCTACGGCTCCGTCGAGGTCACCAACCAGGTGGTCTCCTTCCTGCGCCGCCGGCTCATCACCGGCGAGGTCCTGGGCGAGACGAAACTCGACCTCCCTCCTCGTACGCTGCGCACCCGCGCGGTGTGGTGGACCGTCACCGAGGACCAGCTGGACGAGGCCCGGATCAGCCCGGAGATCCTCGGCGGCGCCCTGCACGCCGCCGAACACGCCTCCATCGGCCTGCTCCCGCTCTTCGCGACCTGCGACCGCTGGGACATCGGCGGCGTGTCGATCCCGCTGCACCCCGACACGCTCCTGCCGACGGTCTTCGTCTACGACGGCCATCCGGGTGGCGCGGGCTTCGCGGAGCGCGCCTTCCACACGGCCCGCGCGTGGCTCACGGCGACGCGCGAGGCGATCGCGGCGTGCGAGTGCGACGCCGGGTGCCCGTCCTGCATCCAGTCCCCCAAGTGCGGCAACGGGAACGAGCCGCTGCACAAGCGGGGGGCGGTGCGACTCCTCACGGTGCTGCTGAAGGGGGCGCCGGAGGGGCCGCCGGACGGGGCGCCGGAGGGCTAGGCGCCGTCGGGGCCTGGGGTTGTCGGCCGGCTGCGGGTCGGTGCGGGCTGGTCGCGCAGTTCCCCGCGCCCCTTCGGGGCGCGTTGCAGGCGTCGCCGACTGGAGCCGCTCTGGCCCTGACCTCTGCCATGAACAACCTCGTTCCTGACGCCGCCGTCACATCCGAGACGTCCCCCACGATCACGCACCGCGTGAGCCGCGTGCCCTGCGCCCGCGCCACCCGGTCGGCCCGGGCACAGGCCGCCGCGGTCCCCTCCGCCCAGTGGTCCGCCGCAGCGAGAGCCGCCATGTCGGCGCCCCCGGCCGCGCGGTGCCGGACGACGACGGCCTGCCCAAGGCCCAGTACGACGCCGAACACCACGCACAACACGGCGATCGCCCCCACGCTCCAGACGGTGGCGGACCCTCGATCCGAGTAGCGTCGCCTCTCGAACCGACCCCCGCCAGGACGCACCCCAAAGGGGCGCGGGGAACTGCGCGACCAGCCCCCACCGGCCCGCAGCCGCCCGAACACCGCGCGGCCCCTCACGGCGCCACTCCCATCGGCCCCTCCGCCAACGCCACCGCCGACTCCCGCACCTCGAACGGCAACGCCCCCAGCAGCGGCGGCCCAGCCACCACCGTCACCCGGACCTCGTCGCCCTCCCGGCCGATCGTCACCGCCGCCCCGTCCGGCGCCGCCTCCTTCGTCACCGCGACCACCTCGTCCTCGGCGTCCTGCCGCGCGGCGGCCCGCGCCCCGGTGCGGGCGGCGTCCACGCACTGGATCTGGGCGGCCACCACGAGCAGCCCCCACACCAGCGCCATCGTGAACGCCACCAGCACCGGCAGCACCACGGCCGCCTCCGCCGTCACGAACCCCCGGTCCGCGCCCCGCCACCGCTCACATCCGCGCACTGAGGGCTCGTTTCACGATGTCCTGGAGCTCCGCACTGACCTCCCCGCTCGTCACGACCGCGTAGAGAACCGCCGCGAACCCGACGGCGGCGATGATCCCCATCGCGTACTCGGACGTGACCATGCCCTCGTCCCGGCGCAACAGATTCCGCATTTTCCTGTACATCTCGACTCCCTCGACTCCTCTGAGATCAGTTGCTGTTGACGGCCTGCTGTCGTCCCTCTCAGCCACCACCCCCTCGCAGCACCCCGCCCGCCAGCCCGATGACCACGGGCAGGACCCCGATGGCGATGAACGCGGGCAGGAAGCACAGCCCCACCGGTGCGGAGATCAGCACCGCCGCCCGTCGCGCCCGCGTGGTGGCGCCCCGCGCCCACTCCGCGCGGGCGTCCGAGGCGAGCCGGGCCACGGGGACCGCCGCCGGCAGCCCGGACTCGCCCGCGCGCTCCAGCAGCCGGGCCAAGCCGGCGGCCCCCGGCAGCGCCGCCAACCTCCGCCAGGCGTGCGCCGGTTCGCCACCGAGCCGCACCTCCGCCGCACCCCGCGCGAGCCCTTCGCCGACGGGTCCGCCGAGGGCCTCGCCGACGGCCTGGGCGGCGACCACCGGACCCGCGCCGGCCGCGATGCAGGCGGCCAGGAGATCGGAGGCGAGCGGGAGTTGGCGAGCGGCCTCGGCCGCCTCCGCCCGCGCCGCCCGGTCCCCGTCGCCCTCCCGGCGCCGCCACCGCCACAGCCCCACGGCGGCGCCCAGCCCCAGCAGCGCTCCGGTGATCCCGCCGATCAGCACCCAGCCGCCGCACACCACACCGACGACCGGCAGCCACCTGCGGACCGTGCCGCTGACGTCGGAGTGCTGCGCCGGCGTGCCGAGGGCCAGCAGTGCGGCCACCCGGCGCCGAGTCCGACGCCCGCGCCTCGCGCGCTCGGTCCGCCACGCCGACCAGCCCAGGGCCAGCAGCACCCCGACCGTTACCCCCAGCCTGTGGACAACTTCCGCGCTCATGGCGCCTCAGCTCCCCGTACGATCCGGGCCGCCCACCACATCCCGGCGCCCTCGAACGCCGTACCGGCCACCAGGCAGCCCAGGCCGGCCCCGGTGTGCAGCAGCACGCGCAGCGGGTCGGCACCCATCGCCGAGCCCAGCAGCAGGCCGAGGACGGGCAGGGCCGCCAGCATCAGGGCGGGGGCCCGGGCACCCGACAACTGGGCGCGCAGGTCGGCCCGCTGGTCCCGTTCGGCGCGCAGGGCCGCGTCCAGCCGGTCGAGTCCGGCGGCCAGTCCCGCGCCCTGGTCGACCGCCACCCGCCAGCAGGCCGCGAGCCCCAACAGCCCCTCGGCGCCGGGCTGCCGGGCCGCCACCGCGAGCGTGCCGGGCACGTCCCCGCCGAAGCGGGCGGCCGCGACCACGGCCCCCTGGGCATCGCCGAGTCCCCCGGAGTCCCGCGCGGCCCGTGGCAGCGCCTCACCGGGCTGCCGTCCCGCGCGCACCTCTCCGGCGAGCGCCCCGCACAGCGCGATCACCGCGTCGGCGCGTGCCTCCCGGGCGCGTCGCGCCTGGCGGGCCAGCCGCAGCCGGCGCAGCACCGGCACCCCGGCGGCCCCCGCGAGGACCGGAACGGGCGAGCCGGCCAGCAAGGCGAGCGCCAGCCCGACGGCGAGGGCCCACCACTCACTCCGCCAACGGCCGTGCAGCCGCCGCAGTTCCCCGACCGCGCGCTCCCAGGAGGGCGGTCCGGTGGCCACCACCCCGCCGCCGGCGAGCAGCAGTCGCGCCCGCCGTACCCCGCGCTGCCGCTCGGCCAGCAGCCAGGCCATGACCCCGCCGCACACCACGGCCGCACCCACCGTTGTCTCGCCCATCACGAACTTCCTTTCACATCCCGGATCACTCACGTCACATCGGACAGGGCGGCCATCTCAGCCCCCGCCGGCTCACACACCACTCACGTCACTTCGAAGCAGCTCCCGCAGCCGCTCCCACCCCCGTTCGCGCGCGAAGGCCTCCGCGCCCCAGCGCAGTGCCGGTACCGTGCGCACCAGGCCCGCCGAGTCCCGCTCCAGCACGTGCACCTCGTTGATCCGCCGCCGGCCCGCCCGGTCCCGCACGAGGTGCAGCACCACCGACAGGGCGGCCGCCAACTGGCTGTGCAGGGCGGCCCGGTCGAGCCCGGCGGCCGTACCGAGCGCCTCCAGGCGGGCCGGTACGTCGGCCGCCGCGTTGGCGTGCACGGTGCCGCAGCCTCCCTCGTGGCCGGTGTTGAGCGCGGCGAGCAGGTGCACCACCTCGGGGCCGCGCACCTCGCCGACCACGAGCCGGTCGGGCCGCATCCGCAGGGCCTGCCGGACCAGGTCCTCCAGGCTGACCAGGCCCGCGCCCTCCTGGTTGGCGGGTCTGGTCTCCAGCCGTACGACATGGGGGTGTTCGGGCCTCAGCTCCGCGGAGTCCTCGGCGAGCACGATCCGCTCCCCCGGGCCGACCAGCCCGAGCAGGGCGCTGAGCAGGGTCGTCTTACCGGTGCCGGTGCCGCCGCTGACCAGGAAGGACAGCCGGGCCGCCAGGAGGGCTCGCAGGATCCGGTCGCCGCCGGGCGGAACGGTGCCCGCCGCGACCAGTTCGCCGAGCGTGAACGCCCGGGGCCGTACCACCCGCAGGGACAGGCAGGTGCAGCCGATCGCCACCGGGGGCAGGACCGCGTGCAGGCGGGTGCCGTCGGGCAGCCGGGCGTCCGCCCACGGGCGGGCGTCGTCCAGGCGTCGGCCGGCCACCGCGGCCAGCCGCTGCGCGAGGCGCCGTACCGCCGACGCGTCCGGGAAGGCGACCCTGGTCAGTTCGAGGCCGCCGCCGCGGTCCACCCAGACCCGGTCGGGGGCGGTCACCAGGACGTCGGTGACCGTGGGATCGGCGAGCAGGGGCTCCAGGGGGCCGCTGCCGACCAGTTCGGAGCGGAGTCGTTCGGCCGCGCCGAGGACCTCCGCGTCGCCGAGCACCCGGCCCTGCGCGCGCAGCGCCTGCGCCACCCGCGCGGGGGTCGGTTCGGCGCCGCTCTCGGCGAGCCAGCGCCGTACCCCGTCCAGCAGGGCCGAGCCGTCGCCGTCCGGCGGTGCCGGGCCGTTCCCGACCGCGGTGCCGGGCCTCATGCGCCGCCCGCCTCGACCAGGGTCCGCTCCCAGAAGTCCTTGCAGAACCGGGCCAGCGGTCCACGCGCGACCGAGCCAGGCGGTTTCCGGTGCGGACGGGACAGGCCCGGTTCGACGGGGACCTCGCCGGCCAGCGGCAGGCCGAGCAGCCGGGCCACCTCCCGGTCGTCCAGTCCCGGCGCGTACGGCCCCCGTACGGCCGCCCTGAGGTCGCGGACGACCATGCCGACTGTGGCAGCGACCCGTCCGGCGGCCGCGATCGCCCGGAGTTCGGCGGGGACCACCAGGAGGGCCAGGTCGAGCTGGGTGAGGACTTCGGCGGTCTCGTCGTCCAGGCGGCGGGGCAGGTCGACGACGACCGTGCCGCCGCGCCGCCGGGCGGCCGCGAGCACCGCACGGACGGCGGGCGGCGGGATCGCCACGCAGTCGCCGCGGTCCCAGCTGAGGATCCGCAGCGAGTGCAGTTCGGGCAGCGACTCCTCCAGGGCGCCACTGCCGAGCCGGCCGCGCGAGGCGGCGAAGGCCGGCCAGCGCAGCCCCTCGGCCGTCTCCCCGCCGAGGAGTACGTCGATTCCGCCACCCAGCGGATCCGCGTCCACCAGGAGGGTGCGCAGTCCCTCCCGCGCGGAGGTGACGGCGAGCGCGCAGGCGAGCGTGGAGGCACCGGAGCCGCCCCGGCCGCCGATCACCCCGACGGTGAGGGCCGGGCGGCCCACTCCTTCGACGACGTCGGCGATCCGGTCCACGAGCCACTGCTCGCCGTCGGGGAGCATGAGGACGTGGTCGGCGCCGATCTGGACAGCCCGTTTCCACACGTCGGGGTCGTCCTGGTCGTGTCCGACCAGCACCACCCCGCGCCGGCGCGCGGCCCCGCGCACCCGTCCTGCGGCGTCGTCGCCGACCAGGACGAGCGGGGCGGACTCCCAGCCGCCGCCGCGTTCCGGTGGGCCGTGGTGCACCTCTGGTTTGGCACCGGCCGCGGCGCACAGGCGCAACAGGTCGTCGAGGAGTTCGGCGTCCTCGGTGACGATCATCGGACGTCCGGGCCGTCCCGAGTCGGCGGACGGCGGTTCCTGGGTGACAGTTCCGGCCACGTGAGCTTCCCCCTTGGCTGAGTTCTGGCGCGTGGCCCCTGCGGCCCCGCGATTCCCGAACGTGTGAAGAACCGGCAAGCGGCCTCCATATGCACGGCCGGTAGAAACCGGCCATTGGCGCTCCGCAATCGGAACCGGCCATGAACTCGCCGCCGCCGGAGCGCACAGGAATCACGGTGCAGCGAACCCGGAAATCGTGTGGATCTTGGTCCAAAACTGTGGACAACTCGGGGCTTGTGAATATCGGCATCACCCATACCGGTGAGCCCCGTTCTGGGCGGTGTGCGACATCCACAGCGCAGCGCCACGACTACCCAGCGTGACGGATCATGGACATACGAAAAGGGCGGCCGAAGCCGCCCGACCAAGACCTCACGGCCCATGGGAGAGAGGAGAAACCCATCCGGACATGCGACGACCCCCACCGGGGGGGAGAGTGGGGGTCGTCTCCACGGCCGACTCGGGGGGGGAGGAGCCGGACCGGGTTAGCACGGTCGCGAACGATCCGTGACTTCCATGGTGTACCCGAGAGCCCTCTCAGGCAAACCCACGCGCCCCACCTTACGCCGAATGGTGGGCGCCTATGCTCAGGGACGTGGAAAACCACTCCTTGCCCCGCACAGCGGCCTTCTTTGACCTGGACAAGACGGTCATTGCGAAGTCGAGCACGCTCACCTTCAGCAAGTCCTTCTACCAAGGCGGTCTGATCAACCGCAGGGGCGCGCTGCGCAACGCGTACTCCCAGTTCGTGTTCCTCGTCGGCGGTATGGACCACGACCAGATGGAGCGCACCCGCGCGTACCTGTCGGATCTCGTCCGCGGCTGGAATGTCCAGCAGGTCAAGGAGATCGTCGCCGAGACCCTGCACGACCTCATCGACCCGATCATCTACGACGAGGCCGCCTCCCTCATCGAGGAGCACCACCGGGCCGGCCGGGACGTCGTCATCGTGTCCACGTCGGGAGCGGAGGTGGTCGAGCCGATCGGCGAGCTCCTCGGTGCGGACCGGGTGGTGGCCACCCGGATGGTCGTCGGCGACGACGGCTGCTACACGGGCGAGGTGGAGTACTACGCGTACGGTCCGACGAAGGCGGAGGCCGTGCGCGAGCTGGCCGCCTCCGAGGGGTACGACCTGGAGCGCTGTTACGCGTACAGCGACTCGGCGACCGACGTGCCGATGCTCCGGACCGTCGGACACCCGCACGCCGTGAACCCGGACCGCGCGCTGCGCCGCGAGGCCCTGGCGCAGGGCTGGCCGATCCTGGACTTCCACCGCCCGGTACGGCTCAAGCAGCGGATCTCCGCGCCTCCGCGTCCGGCCCTGGTCGCCGCGGCCGCCATAGGCGCGGCGGCCGCCACCGCGGGACTGGTCTGGTACGCGAGCCGGCGCCGGAGCACGGTCGCCTGACGCGGCCGTCCCGGCTCCCGCATTCACCCGTTCGGCCGATCGACGCCCTTTTCGCGTGCCTTTGAACGTAAAAGTAAAGAACTGTAGGCAGGGCTTCCGCTTGCTCCGGGCTTGCAGTACAAAGGGGTTAGCGGCCCGCGAGACCAAAGGACATCCGAGAGGATCACCTTTAATACGCATTTGGCCCCACGGACCCAGCATGGACACCGAGCACCCACGCGACGTCGACCCGTCGATTACGGGCCAGCCGCACCAGGTGACGGGCAAAGCACCCGACCTGATGGGCGACACATCGAGGACGCTTGGTAACCCGGTGAACATGCCAGCGGCGGTACGAGTACTCGTACCGCCGCAACCCTTTTCCGAGGCTTCCGCGGACCCTACGCCGCGCCGCGCTGCAGCGCCTCGCAGACCGCCGTCGACTCCCGGACTCCGAGTTCGACCGCGCGCCCGCAGTGGGCGATCCAGGCCGCCATCCCCTCCGGGGTGCCGGAGACGTAGCCGTCCAGGGCCGCCAGATAGGAGGCCCTGCCCAGCTCGGCGTGGCCGACCTCGGCGGGACAGATCGCCTTGGGATCAAGACCGCTGCCGACCAGCACGATCCGTTCGGCCGCGCGCGCGACCAGCCCGTTGCCCGTCGTGAAGGGCCGCAGCGCGAGCAGTTCGCCGTGTACCACCGCGGACGTCACCAGCGCGGGGGCCTCCGTCCCCGCGATGATCAGCTGGGAGAGGCCCTCCAGGCGCCCCGCCACCTCGCCGGCGTCCGGCAACGGCAGCTCGACCAGCGGCTCGTCGACCCGCTCGCCCGCCTGCCGCGGCCTGCCCACCTCGTCGCCGTCGGTCGCCGCCGCCACCAGATGCAGCCGGGCCAGCACCCGCAGCGGCGACTGCCGCCAGATGGAGAGCAGCTGGCCCGCCTCCGCGGTGAGCCGCAGGGCCGCGCCGACCACGCGGGCCTCATCGTCGACGCCGAAGTCGGACCGCCGCCGCACCTCCTCCAGCGCCCAGTCGGCGCCGGAGAGCGCGGCACTGCCCCGGGCGCCGCGCAGCGCGGCCTCGGAGGTGACGGCGTTGCTGCGGCGCCGCATGACCCGGTGCCCGTAGACCCGGTCCACGGCCTTGCGCACGGACTCCACGGACTCGGCCACCCCGGGCAACGCGCCCAGGGCCGCGAGCGGATCGGCGGTCGCACCTGTCGTACTCATGAGTACGACCCTACGCACCAGCACCGCGGGCACCACGAAGGAGTGGTCTTCTTCACTCCGTCTGACACACACAGCTATCAGACGACTACGCTTCGTGAACATGAAAATTGCTTTCGTCGGGAAGGGCGGCAGCGGCAAGACCACGCTCTCCTCCCTGTTCATCCGGTATCTCGCGGCTGCCGGCGCGCCGGTCGTCGCCATCGACGCCGACATCAACCAGCACCTCGGTCCCGCGCTCGGCCTCGACGAGTCGGAGTCGGCCGCACTGCCCGCGATGGGCGAGCGGCTGTCCCTGATCAAGGACTACCTGCGGGGCAACAACCCGCGTATCGCCTCCGCCGCGACGATGATCAAGACCACCCCGCCCGGCGAGGGCTCGCGGCTGGTCCGGGTGCGGGAGCCCAACCCGGTGTACGACGCCTGTGCGCGACCGGTGGAACTCGACGGCGGCGCCGTCCGTTTGATGGTCACCGGGTCCTTCACGGACGCCGACCTCGGAGTCTCCTGCTACCACTCCAAGACGGGAGCGGTGGAGCTGTTCCTGAACCACCTCGTCGACGGCCCCGACGAGTACGTCGTGGTCGACATGACGGCAGGTTCGGACTCCTTCGCCTCCGGCATGTTCACCCGCTTCGACATCACGTTCCTCGTCGCCGAACCGACCCGGAAGGGAGTCTCCGTCTACCGCCAGTACAAGGAGTACGCCCGGGACTTCGGCGTCGTGCTCAAGGTCGTCGGCAACAAGGTGCAGGGGCAGGACGACATCGACTTCCTCCGCGCGGAGGTCGGGGACGACCTGCTGATCACGGTCGGGCACTCGGACTGGGTGCGGGCCATGGAGAAGGGCCGGCCGCCCCGGTTCGAGCTCCTGGAGGACTCCAACTCCCGTGCCCTGACCAGCCTCAAGGCCGCGGCTGACGCGACGCACGAGTTGCGGGACTGGGAGCGCTACACCCGGCAGATGGCCCACTTCCACCTGAAGAACGCCCTGTCCTGGGGCAACGAGCGCACCGGGGCCGACCTGGCCGCGCAGATCGACCCCGGCTTCGTGCTCGGTGAGGAAGTGGCGGCTACTGCCTGACCGCCGGCGCCCCGGGCACCCCCTTCGGCGCCGGGGCGGGACCGCCGGACATGAAGGACGCCCAGCCCTGCCGCGGGGCCTCGCCCACGTTCAGGCTCCGCAGCCGGGCCAGGACCCGCGGGTCCTGGGCGTCCAGCCAGTCGGCCAGCTGATGGAAGGAGACACAGCGCACGTCCGGCTTGTTGCAGACGTTCTGGACGACGTCGTCGATGGCGCGCATGTACGTGCCGCCGTTCCAGGACTCGAAGTGGTTGCCGATGACGAGCGGTGCGCGGTTGCCGTCGTAGGCCCGGTTGAAGCCCTGGAGCAGCCCGTCACGCATCTGGTCGCCCCAGTAGTCGAACTTGTCGGGGTCACCCTGGGTCCGGGTGCCCGACTGGTTGACCATGAAGTTGTAGTCCATGGTCAGCTGCTCGTAGGAGTGGCCGGGGAAGGGGACGAGCTGCATGGACAGGTCCCACAGCCCCTCCCTCTTCTTGGGCCACACCTGGTTGTTGACGCCACTGGTGTCATAGCGGAAGCCCAACTGGCTCGCCGCCTTCACGAAGTTCTTCTGCCCCTCCAGGCAGGGGGTGCGGGCGCCGATGAGCTCCTTCTCGTAGTCGAAGGGCAACGGCGCGGCGTTCTTCATCCCGGTGTTGGTCTTCCAGGTCTTGACGAACTGCTTGGCCTGGGCGATCTCGCTCTTCCACTCGGCCACCGACCACTCGCCGACCCCACCGTCGGGGCCGCAGAAGTGGCCGTTGAAGTGGGTGCCGATCTCGTTGCCCTCCAGCCAGGCCAGCCGTAGCTGCCTGACGGTGTCGGTGATGCCCTGTTCGTCGTTGAAGCCGATCTCGGAGCTGCCGGGCGAGTGCTGCGGCGGGCGGTAGAGGTCCTTCTTCTCCTCGGGCAGCATGTAGACGCCGCTGAGGAAGTACGTCATGGTCGCGTGGTTCTCCTTGGAGACCTTGCGGAAGTGCGAGAACAGCTTCTGGCTGTCCTCGCCCGCGCCGTCCCAGGAGAACACCACGAACTGCGGGGGCTTCTCACCGGGCTTGAGCTTCTCCGGCCGGGGCAGATGCGGCTGCACCCCGGTGTAGGCGGTGGAACCGTCACCGATCAGACGGACCACGTTCTGGGGCGCCGGTGCTCCCTTCTGCGGCCCGGACGCCCCTTTCTCGGAGTTGGTGCCGGTCGCGCAACCGGCCAGCGACGCGGCACAGGCCGCGGCGGCCACGGCGCCGACGGCGATCCTCTGGGTGGCGGCCAATTCCGCCCACCTTCTTCCTTCTCTCGGCGAACGCCCATGACGGCGTTTCATGGCGGTGTGCCGGGTATGTGCCGACAGCGCGGCCAAGGTCGCATAGGACCGAGAGAGGGATTAATACGACAAGCCGATGAACTGCTCACTTCACCCAAGAGGGCGAACATGTGCACCATTTGCGCAGAAAATCCATGCCTGGACTTTACTCTGCATTACGATTCGTTTACCGATTGTTGATCCATCCCGCCGCTGTACGCCGTGACCCACGGCCGCGACCGAGCCCCCGCCCCCCGGGCGAGGGGGCCCACCTGTTCCGCGACCGCGCCGCCCGGAGGAGACGGGAAACATGTCATCAGCCCGCGTACCCACCCACCCCGAGACCCCGGGACCGGCCCGCGCCGAAGCCGCAACTCCCCACCGCGGGAGTCGTGCTGACCGCTCACGGCCCCCGGCCACGTCCCCGACCACGTCGGTCACCCCCTCGGCGACCCCAGCGTCCACACCCCCGCCCCCGCCCCCGTCCACACCCCCGCC
>NZ_JAKQYH010000093.1:0-44437 GCF_022343545.1 Streptomyces arenae | reverse complement strand
CCACCTCTATAAGAGGGTAAGGCTCCCAGTAGACGACTGGGTTGATAGGCCGGATCTGGAAGCCAGGTAACTGGTGGAGGTGACCGGTACTAATAGGCCGAGGGCTTGTCCTCAGTTGCTCGCGTCCACTGTGTTGGTTCTGAAACCACGAACAGCCCCATGCCAGGTCACGGCATGGTGCGGCTGAACAGTTTCATAGTGTTTCGGTGGTCATAGCGTGAGGGAAACGCCCGGTTACATTTCGAACCCGGAAGCTAAGCCTCACAGCGCCGATGGTACTGCAGGGGGGACCCTGTGGGAGAGTAGGACGCCGCCGAACAAATATTGGGAAAGGCCCACGCCGTATGGCGTGGGCCTTTTCGCGTTTATGCTCGACCTCATGCGCTACGACCTGGTCATCTTCGACAATGACGGCGTTCTCGTGGACAGCGAGCCCATCTCCAACCGTCTGCTGGCCGCCTATCTCACCGAGTTGGGCCACCCCACCTCCTACGAGGAGTCCATACGGGACTACATGGGATCCGCGATGCACCGAGTCCATGAGCTGGTGGAGGAGCGAACGGGACAGCGGCTGCCGGACGACTTCGACGACGTCTTCCACGCACGGGTGTTCGCGGCCTTCGAACGGGAGTTGAAGCCCATCACGGGGGTCGCGGAGGTGCTGGAGCGACTGGCGGCGGACGGGGTGCCGTACTGCGTGGCCTCGTCCGGGAGCCATGAGCGGATCCGGGTGGGGCATCGCACGACCGGGCTCGACCGGTGGTTCGACGAGTCGCGGGTGTTCAGTTCACAGGACGTGGGGCGGGGAAAGCCGGCGCCGGATCTCTTCCTGTACGCGGCCGAGCGGATGGGGGTCGCGCCCGAGCGCTGTGCCGTCGTGGAGGACAGTCCACTGGGAGTACAGGCAGCGGTCGCGGCCGGGATGGACGTGTACGGGTTCACCGCCATGACGCCGGCCGACCGGCTGCGGGGGGCCACCCAACTCTTCTCCGACCCGGGGGACTTGACCGGCCTGCTGGAATGACCGAGTGCACCGCGCCGACGCTGACAATTGTCATGCCGAGCTCCGGACGATCGTTTCTACCGGGCGACCCCGCCCGGACGCGAAGCTGAGGGCATGACGAAGACGACGAACACCGGGTCCCAGAGCAAGCAGCAGCCCGGCGTGCTGGCTAACCTCCGGCCGCTGGTCGTGGATGTGGCGGTGCCCCTCGGGTCGTACTACTTCCTCAAGGGGGCCTTCGGGACGAGCACCTTCGCGGCGCTCGCCTGGAGCAGCGTGGTGCCGGCCGTGCGGACGGTGTGGAGCGTGGTCCAGGAGCGCCGGGTCAACGCGTTCGCGGGGCTCGTCCTGGTGGTGAACGTGGTGTCGTTGGCGCTCAGCTTCGTCTCCGGTGACCCGCGGCTGATGCTCGCCAAGGACAGCGGGGTCAGCAGTGTGATCGGTATCGCGATCCTGGTGTCGGCGGTGCTGGGCCGGCCGATGATGACCGAGGGGCTCAAGCCGTTCATCCTGAAGGGCGACCCGGCCAGGGCGGCGGCCTTCGAACGGCTGCGCTCCGGGTCCGCCGCGTTCCGGCGGGCGGAGCGGGCGTACTCGCTCGTGTGGGGCGGGGTGCTGCTCGCCGAGTGCGTGGTGCGGGTCGTGGGGGCGTACACGCTGCCCGTGGACACCATGGTGTGGCTCGGCTCGGTCGTCCTGGTGAGCGCGATCGGGATCGGGATCGTCGTCAGCGGCGGGCTCGCCGCGGAGCCGATGGCCCGGATGATCACCGCCGAGAACAGGGTGCGGCGCGAGGTGGCCGTCGTCGCCTGACACCACGTGAGGTAAAGCTGAAGGAAATTCATCTTTGGCTGGATCTACCCACGAGTACGCCGGGGCCCTACGCTCGCCGCCATGACAGATGTGCTGCGGCGCGGTAGGGCCTCGTTGGCGTTCAGCTTCTTCACGCAGGGCGCCACCTTCGCGCTGCTGGTGACGCGCATCCCCGCGATCCAGGACCGGTACGGCGTCTCCGACGCGCTGCTGCCGGTCTTCCTGGCCGCCGTGCCCATCCTGGCCGGCGTCGGCAGTGTCACCACCGAGCAGCTGGTGAAGCGAATACGGCCCAGCCGGCTGCTGCGTTGGTCCCAGCCCGTGGTGATGCTGGCGCTGCTCGGGGTCGGGGCCGGCGGGCACTTGGCCGAGCTGGCCGTGGCGCTCGGCGTGTTCGGCCTGGCCGTCGGGGCGCTGGACGCCTCGATGAACATGCTGGGAGTGAGCCTTCAGCGGACGTACGGGCGGAGCATCATGCTCAGCTTCCATGCCGCGTACAGCCTCGGCGGGATCCTCGGGGCCTCGCTGGCGTGGGTGGGCGCGCACTGGCACCTCGCGCTGTGGGTGTCGTACCTGCCGGTGGTCGCGGTGCTGTTGCCGGCCGCGCTGGTGGGGAGCCGCTGGTACGTGGACGGCGGTCCGGCGCCGGTCGAGGACGGGGCGGCCGCGGGTGGGGGCGGTGTCGTCTTCAAGCTGCTGCTGCCGCTGTGCCTGGTGATGACCTTCGCCTACATCGGGGACTCGACGGTCTCCAACTGGAGTGCGAAGTACCTGAAGGACGTGCTGGGCAGCAGTGAGCAGCTCGCGACCGTGCCGTACAACGTGTACATGGTGACCACGCTGGTCGGGCGGGCCATCGGGGACTTCGGGGTGCGCCGGTTCGGGGCGGTGACCGTCGTACGGCTGGGGGCACTGGTGGCGGCGGTCGGGTTCGCGGTGGTGGCGGTGGCGCCCGGGGCGTGGGTCGGGATGGGCGGGTTCACTCTGCTGGGGCTCGGGTTGTGCGTGCTGGTGCCGCAGACCTTCGCGGCGGCGGGGCGGCTGTTCCCGGGGGCTTCGGACGCGGCCATCGCCCGGCTGAACATCTTCAACTACGTCGGGTTCCTGATCGGTTCGCCGTTGGTGGGTGCGCTGGGCGACGCCTGGAGCTATCGCGGGGCGATGCTGGTGCCGATGGTGTTGGTGCTGGTGACGTTGGGGTACGCCCGTTCGTTCGCGACCAGCTCGGACCGATACGGTGGCGGGCATGAGCGGCCGCGCACAGCTGATGTGGGACGAGGCAGTAACGGGCTATGACTTCGGCCCGGGCCATCCGATGGACCCGGTCCGGCTGGCGTTGACCCGGAGTCTGGTGAACGCCTTCGGGCTCGACCGGGCGGTGGACGTCGTCGCGGCCAAGCCGGCCGGTGAGTCGACGTTGCGGCTGGTGCACCGGGAGGACTACATCGAGGCCGTGAAGGCGGCTTCGGCGGATCCCGCGGCGGCCGACCAGTCGTACGGCCTCGGGACGGTGGACGATCCGGCCTTCGCCGGGATGCACGAGGTGTCCGCGCTCATCGCGGGGCAGACGGTGGCGGCCGCGGAGGCGGTGTGGCGCGGGGACGCCGATCACGCGGTGAACTTCGCGGGCGGTCTGCACCACGCGATGCCGGGGGCCGCGTCCGGGTTCTGCGTCTACAACGATCCCGCGCTGGCGATCGCGCGGCTGCTGGAGCTCGGTGCCGAGCGGATCGCCTACGTGGATGTCGACGTGCATCACGGGGACGGGGTGCAGGCCGCGTTCTGGGAGGATCCGCGGGTCCTGACGATCTCGCTGCACGAGCATCCGCGGACGCTGTTCCCGGAGACCGGGTGGCCCGAGGAGACCGGGGCCGGTGCGGGGGAGGGGTCCGCCGTGAACGTGGCGTTGCCCGCGGGGACCGGGGACGCGGGGTGGGTGCGGGCGTTCCACGCCGTCGTGCCGGAGCTGCTCGCCGACTTCCGGCCGCAGGTGCTGGTGACGCAGCACGGCGCGGACACGCACTTCGAGGATCCGCTGGCTCATCTGGCCGTCTCGCTGGACGCGCAGCGGGCGGTGCAGGTGGCGTGTCATGAGCTGGCGCACGAGTACGCCGGTGGGAAGTGGGTCGCGCTGGGGGGCGGGGGGTACGAGGTGGTGGACGTCGTGCCCCGGTCCTGGACGCATCTGGTGGCGATCGCGGCGGGGCGGGAGATCGAGCCGGAGACGCTGGTGCCGGAGGGGTGGCGGCAGGAAGTGTTCGCCCGGACGCGGCAGTTGGGGCCGGGGCGGATGACGGACGGGCGCTGGCCGGTGGGGTGGGCGTCGTGGGAGGCCGGGTACGATCCCGCGGACCGGCTGGATCAGGCGGTACGGGCCACCCGGCGGTCCGTGTTCCCGCTGCGCGGGCTGCTGGCCTAGGGGTTTTCCGCCCCCGCCGCCCCTACCCGTCCCGTCCTCCAGGGGGCAAGCCCCCTTCGACCCCCCTTGCGCAGACGGGGGCAGACGGGTGCCGGCTGGCCCTGGGGGCTGCCGCCCCCAGACCCCCGCTTCGGCCTGGACGGCCTCGTCCTCAAACGCCGGACGGGCTGGGCAGTGAGCGGCCGTCGGGCGGCCTGAAGAGCGGGTGCACGTCGGGCGGGCTGGGTGGTGTGTGGCCGTTGGGCGGGGGGAGTCGTGGGTGGGGGGCGATCGTTGGGCCAATCGTGGGGTGTTGGGGTGCTTTCCAGGTGTTTTGGGGGGTGCGTGCGTCACCATCTCAGGCGTGTTGAGTGGTGGTGGGCTTCGGGCGTATCTGGTGGCTGTTCGGCTTGCCGGGGCTGTGGCTACTTCGCGGGAGCGGAGTCGGCGGAACTATCGGCTGTTCGCGGCTCGGGACCCCCGGGTGCTGATCGGGATCGATCCGCAAGGAAGCTGGGGCGAGGCGGAGTTGGTTCGGTTGATGGCAGCCAAGTGTGGGGTTTCGGACGATCCCCGGTGTGTTTCAGGGCATGATGTGATCGATCCGGCGCGTACGGTGGCCGCTCTGGACGCCTTCGCCGAGCGCGTGCGGGAGGTCGCCCGGCGGCGCGGGCCCGTGCTGTTCGGGACCGGACATCCGCACCGGCTGATCGGCTTCTACGCCGGTCTCGCGGACGCGCTGTCGGCGGCGGGGTGTGAGGTTCTCACCCCGGCGCAGGGTCGCTGTGTCGACATAACGACCCGGTTCGGTCTACGTACGGGCAACCTCGATTACGTACAAGGTGTCGGGTTGGTGCGGGAATCGGGAGGTGAACGCCCCGGTTGTGCGCCGGGGACGCACACGCATTCGCCGCTGCCGGTTCGGCTGGCCCTGG
This sequence comes from Streptomyces arenae, assembly GCF_022343545.1. NCBI lineage: Bacteria > Bacillati > Actinomycetota > Actinomycetes > Kitasatosporales > Streptomycetaceae > Streptomyces > Streptomyces arenae. The sequence goes on along the minus strand of NZ_JAKQYH010000093.1, from coordinate 39,288 downwards.
AGGCCGCGGCGAGGGGTGACGGGCCGTTGCCCGAGCTGGTGGTAGGCGACCATGGATGGGTCTGCGGTGCAGGTCAGCTCGGGTTCGAGGCCATTGGTCTGGCGGATACGGATGACCCCGCGGTCTTCGTGGGGGAGGCCGAGGGGGCCGTGTCCGTCGCCGTTCCGGTTGATGACGGCGTGCGGTCTGAGTACTACATGCCTCTCACCCGCTACGTACTCAATCGAGCGTGTCTGTCACAGTAGGCCGCCGATGGGTGCACCTCTTCCCCACTCGCATCACCCGCCCCTACATTGGGGAGTGAGCACGCAACGACGAAGAGTCACCGGAAGGGGAAGCCGGTGGCCCGTCGAGTGCGGAAGGTTCGGGTGTGTGACATGGCTGCAGACCAGAGGCCTCTGAACGAGGTTGTGTTCCTTACCGTGGCGGAGGTCGCCGCGGTGATGCGAGTGTCGAAGATGACCGTGTACCGGCTGGTGCACAGCGGTCATCTGCCCGCGATCCGGGTGGGGCGGTCCTTCCGCGTCCCCGAGCAAGCGGTACACGAGTACCTTCGCGAGAGCTATGTGGGGGTCGAGACCGCCTGACGGCGTGTTCCGGGGCACCCCGGAACACCTCGATTACGACCTCAGCGCTCGGGCGGGTAGGCTAGCCCCTCGTAGGTCGTATGGGCCCATGGCGCCCAGCACCGAGTGATGAGAAGTGAGCGAGGGTAGTCGTGGGCTCTGTTATCAAGAAGCGGCGCAAGCGGATGGCCAAGAAGAAGCACCGCAAGCTGCTCAAGCGCACGCGCGTTCAGCGCCGTAACAAGAAGTAAGTACGGCGCCGAGCCGCGAGAGCTTGTGTGTGGCCCCCCACCAGTACGGTGGGGGGCCACACGCATTTTCCGGCCGTTGCGGCGCGTCGTGGCCTGTCGGGGGTCATGCCGGCGCAACACCGACCCGCTAAGTTGGCCCGCGTACGGGAACACGGAAGAAAGGCGCTGATCTTGGGGAAGGTCGTGCTCGTGACCGGAGTGGCCCGTCAACTGGGGGGCCGGTTCGTACGACGCATTCAGCGTGATCCCGGAGTGGACCGCGTCGTCGCCGTGGACGCGGTGCCGCCCGAGCACCACCTGGGCGGGGCGGACTTCATCCAGACCGACATCCGGCAGCCGTCCATCGCCCGGGTGCTCGCCGAGAGCGGGGCGGACACCGTCGTCCACATGGACGTGACCGGGACGCCGCTGGGGAGCGGCAGCCGGGCCACCGTCAAAGAGACCAACGTCATCGGGACCATGCAGCTGCTCGGCGCCTGTCAGAAGTCGCCGAACGTCAAGCGGCTGGTGATCAAGTCCAGTACGAACGTGTACGGCTCCGCGCCGAAGGACCCGGCGGTCTTCACGGAGACGACCCCGCCGAAGTCGCTGCCCAGCGGCGGGTTCGCGAAGGACACGGTGGAGGTCGAGGGGTACGTGCGCGGGTTCGCCAGGCGGCGGCCCGACGTGGCCGTGTGCGTGCTGCGGTTCGCCAACATCCTCGGTCCGACCGCCGACACCCCGCTCGTCTCCTACTTCTCGCTGCCCGTGCTGCCGACCGTGCTCGGCTACGACCCCCGGCTGCAGTTCGTGCACGAGGACGACGTCATCGACGTCCTGCGGATCGCCTCGCACGAGCCGGCCCGGGGCACGCTCAACAGCGGCACGTTCAACATCGCCGGCGACGGCGTGCTGCTGCTCTCGCAGTGCTCGCGGCGGCTGGGGCGGCCCACCGTGCCGTTGCTGCTGCCGGCGGTCACCTGGGCCGGGTCGCTGGTGCGGACGCTCGGCATGAGCGACTTCTCGCCCGAGCAGATCCGGCTGCTGACGCACGGCCGGGTGGTGGACACCGTCCAGATGCGCGAGACGCTCGGGTTCCGGCCCAGGTACACGACGGCGCAGACCTTCGCGGACTTCGTGCGGGCCCAGGCCCCCGGGCTGCTGCCGCCCGGTGCGGTGGCCGCGGCCGTCGACCGGATCGCCGCGTTGCCCGCGCTGCACGGCGGGCACACGGTGCCGAAGGACCCGACGAGGACCGCGACGAAGTCTTCGCCGAAGACCCCGTCCCAGAGCGCCAACTGAGGAGCGCAGCAACGATGGCGGACGCCAAGGTCATTCCGTTCGACGACGACCGGTCCCGCGGGGCCGCCGCGCAGCGGCCTGCCCGGCGCCGGGGTGCGGGGAGCCGCCGCAAGGGCGGCGGCGAGCAGTCGGCGGTGCGTGAGCAGGCGCGGGTGCGTGAGCAGGCGGGGGCGCGTGAAGACGCGGGGGCGCGGGAGTCCGGGTCGGCGCGTGAGTCCGGGGCGGTGCGTGAGTCCGGGGCGGTGCGTGAGGTCCAGCCCCTCGCCGGGCGGATCCCCGCGCAGGAGGATGTGCATGTGACCCGGGAGAACCCTGAGACGGGTGCGGAGCGGCAGCCGCACGACGAGGCCGGCCTGGAGCGGCGCGTCGCGCGCGGTCTGGCGTTCCTGCGGCGGCGGCTGACCGGGGACTACGAGGTCGACGACTTCGGCTACGACGAGGAGCTGACCGACCAGGTCCTGATGTCCCTGCTGCGGCCGGTGTACGAGAAGTACTTCCGCGTCGAGGTGAAGGGCATCGAGAACATCCCGGCCGAGGGCGGTGCGCTGATCGTCGCCAACCACTCCGGGACGCTGCCGCTCGACGGCCTGATGATGCAGGTCGCCGTGCACGATCACCATCCGGAGAATCGTCACCTCAGGCTGCTCGCGGCGGACCTGGTGTTCGTGCTGCCGGTCGTGAACGAACTGGCGCGCAAGCTCGGGCACACGCTGGCGTGCGCGGAGGACGCCGGGCGGCTGCTGGAGCAGGGAGAGCTGGTCGGGGTGATGCCGGAGGGGTTCAAGGGCATCGGGAAGCCGTTCGGCGAGCGGTACAAGCTCCAGCGGTTCGGTCGGGGCGGGTTCGTGTCGACCGCGTTGCGGCAGGGGGCGCCGATCATTCCCTGCTCGATCGTGGGGGCCGAGGAGATCTACCCGATGATCGGCAACGCGAAGACGCTGGCGCGGGTGCTGGGGATCCCGTACTTCCCGTTGACGCCGACGTTTCCCTGGCTGGGGCCGTTGGGGGCGGTGCCGTTGCCGACGAAGTGGACGATCCAGTTCGGGGAGCCGATCGTCACGGACGGGTATCCGCCGGAGGCGGCGGAGGACCCGATGCTGATGTTCAACCTCACCGATCAGGTGCGGGAGCAGATTCAGCACACGCTGTACAAGTTGCTTGTGCAGCGCCGGTCGGTGTTTTTCTAGCGGTCCCCTTGTACGTCCACTGCGGGCCGGTGGGGGCCGGTCGCGCAGTTCCCCGCGCCCCCAAGCGGCGGCTTCGCCGCCTTGGGGGCGCGGGGATTCCTAGTTGCCGCTGTCCTCGCTGTCGATGCCCAGGCCCGGTAGGAGGCCCGGGAGGAGCGGGGGCAGGGTCACGTTCGGTTCGCTGGACGTGGTCTTCGACGGGGCCGGAGTGCTCGGGCCCGTCTTCGGGGGGTCCAGGAGGCCGCCCGTGGTGCCGCCGATCAGGCTGTCGTCCGCGCTGCCGGATGCCGAACCGCTGGGTGTTCCGGTGCTGGACTCGTGGCCCGTGGACGAGCTGCCGGAGGACGACGGAGCCGTCGACCGGTGGCGGCCCGAGGTGCCCGTGGACGCCGTGCCGGAGTCCTGCTTGCCGGTGCCGCCGCCGGTGTTCTGGGACGGCTGGGGAAGCAGCGACTGGAGCGGCCCGACCTCTTCGTCTATGGCGGCGAAGCCCGCCGACACCTGCTGGCTGACGTCCCCGAGCTGGACCGGGAGCCGGTCGCGCAGGGCGCCCCAGGCCTCGCGGTGGGACTGGGCGAAGGCCGACAAAGCCTGGATGGGGCCCAGCGAGTTCGGGTCGCGCTCGTAGGCCTCGTGGAGCAGCCGGTGGCCCTCGGTGACGTCGTGCTGCATGCCGGACAGCGTGCGGCGGATCTCACCGATCGACTCGTGGTCGAGATGGCCGCCGCGGTCCCGCTCCATCAGCCGGCGGGCCTCCATCAGCCGGGTCGAGGCCTGGTCGAGGTAGGTCTGGCCGCGCTGGTCGTCACCGTTGGACAGGTAGTTGAGCTGGAAGTCCTCGATGCCGCGCTTGAGGCCGTACAGCGAGTCGCCGGGCAGCGCGTCGGAGCTGGCGGCGGCGACCCCGCCGAAGGCTCCGGCGGCCACGCCGACGCTCAGGCCGCCCGCGGCGAGCCCCTTCGTGAGCCGGGAACGCGGTCGCAGTTTGCCCAGTGGACTGGCCCGGTGCGCGCCCTTGGACCGGCCGGCACGCTGCTCGGGCAGTGCCGTGTCCGCCGCCCCGCCCAGGGTGCCCTCCGCCAGCATGGCCTCCATCGCGGCCACCAGCTGAGCCCGCTGCACGACCTTGACCTCGGGGTCGAGCTCCGGTTTCGGCAGTGCGGCGAGACCCGTCGCCAGGGCCAACAGCTCGCCCTGCTCGGTCCGTTCGGCCCGGTCCGCTGTGACCGGTGGATCGCCCACCGGTCCCTCGGACGGCTCGGCCGCCGGATCCCGGCCGGGCTGCTCCTCCAGGGCCTGGGCGAAGGCGTTCGCCCGCCGGTGTGCCGATACGTTCGCGATCACTGGCGGCACCTCCTCTCGTCATGACGGTCGACTCCCCAGGGGGTCCTGAGGGTTGCACGCCCTCGACCGGACCACACGAACGTGTGATCAGGGTCTTGCTGGACGTGACCACAGGGAGCCTGTATCCCGCACAACGAGCGGCTTGGCACTTGGGTTACGGACGAACGGAGATCGGCTGAGAATGGCAACGGGCCCTCACGGAACGTGAGTTGAGAGTCGCCCGGAGTGCCCGCCTCAGCGGGCGTCCTCCGGGAGGAGCCGGGCGAGGGTGCGCACGGCCCGGTACTGGAGGGTCTTGATGGCGCCCTCGTTCTTGCCCATCACCCGGGCGGTCTCGGCCACCGAGAGGCCCTGGAGGAAGCGGAGCGTCACGCACTCCTGCTGCTGGGGGTTGAGGCGTCGTACGGCCTCGAGCAGGGCCGCGTTGGAGAGGGACTCCAGGACGGAGTCCTCGGGGGAGCGCTCCACCTCGTTGGCGTCGAGCATCTCACCGGTGGTGACCTCCAGGCGGAAGCGGCTCGACTTGAAGTGGTCGGCGACCAGGTTGCGGGCGATGGTGACCAGCCAGGCGCCGAAGTCGCGGCCCTGCCAGGTGAAGGTGCCGATCCTGCGGAGCGCGCGCAGGAACGTCTCGCTGGTGAGGTCCTCGGCGGTCGCCTTGCCGCCGACGCGGTAGTAGATGTAGCGGTACACGGTGTCGCTGTACTGGTCGTAGAGGCGGCCGAAGGCATCGGACTCGCCGGCCTGCGCGCGCTCCACGAGATCCATCATCCGGGCGCTGTCGCTGTCCGCGGCCGGGCGGCGGGCGGTGGCGGCGGTGCCGGTCGAACGGCCGCGTCTGCCCACCGCGGCGCCGCCGTCGGCCAGTGCGTAGCACGGGCCCACGGGGGCGGCGGCGAAGGCGGGGACGGCGTACGCGGTGGGGACTAGGCCGCGCAGCGTCTCTTTGACCGTTGCGACTGTTGCGCGCAGCGTAGCCAGGCCCGAGGCGTCAACCCCGACGTGTGGGTACACGGGACTCCCAGAGGCAGAGCTTTCATCACGTGCAGTGCGGAACCGTTCACCCGTCGTAGCGACGGAGGGGTACCGGTTTGCGTCTGAGGAGAATAACGCTTCGTGCAGGCACTGCTACACCGAGTTGCTCAAATCGTCGATTGAGTCGCTTCTCTTACCGTTTTGAGCCGGTTCAAGTGCCGCAGAGTGATTGATTGTTGATCAGAAAGGTGCGTGTTCCGGCGGAGTCGAGGGCGTGTTGGGGCACCCGCGCGATAATTCGGGCGCGCGGGGAGGTCCGCGGCGGCGGCCGGGGGTCGGCTGCGGATGTCCGGTGCGGGTGCCCGGGTGTCCGGGTGCGTCCGGTCGCCGGGCATGACGGGGCGGCGCCCCGTCAGGGGCGCGCGGTGGGGTCCGACCGGGTTACCGGCGCCGCCGGCTCAGTGCGATCGCCGCGGCCGTGCCGCCGGCGACCGCTCCCACTCCGGCCGCCGCCGGGATCCCCACCTTCGCCGCCTTGCGGCCCGTCCGGTAGTCGCGCAGCCGCCAGTCCATCTCCCGGGCGTGCTTGCGCAGCTTGCTGTCCGGGTTGATGGCGTACGGGTGGCCGACCAGGGACAGCATCGGGATGTCATTGTGGGAGTCGCTGTAGGCCGCGCAGCGGGACAGGTCGAGGCCCTCGGCCGCGGCCAGCGCGCGTACCGCCTCCGCCTTGGCCGGGCCGTGCAGCGGCTCGCCGACCAGTTTGCCGGTGTAGACGCCGCCGACCGACTCGGCGACCGTGCCGAGCGCGCCCGTCAGGCCGAGGCGGCGGGCGATCACGCCGGCGATCTCCACCGGTGCCGCCGTGACGAGCCACACCTTCTGGCCGGCGTCCAGGTGGGCCTGGGCGAGGGCGCGGGTGCCGGGCCAGATCCGCTCGGCCATGTACTCGTCGTAGATCTCCTCGCCGATGGTCTGGAGCTCGGCGACCCGGTGGCCCTTGACGATGGACAGGGCCGAGTCACGGGCTTCCTGCATGTGCTCGGGGTCCTCGACGCCGGCCAGCCGGAACCACGCCTGCTGCCAGGCGAACCGGGCGAGGTCGCGGGTCTCGAAGAACTTGCGCTTGTAGAGGCCGCGGCCGAAGTGGAAGATGGCGGCGCCCTGCATCACCGTGTTGTCCAGGTCGAAGAACGCGGCGGCCTTGTCGTCGCCGAGCACCGGGAACTCCGGTTCCGCGGCCTCGCCGACGAGCGCCGGCGCTTCCTGGTTCTTGCGCGCGGCCTCTGCCGAGGCCTCGCCTGCCAACACGCTCCGCGCCGTGGCGGAGCGCCTACGGGGAGTGAGCCATCCGAGAGCGGCCATGTCGTGAGCATAGCCAGTCCGTTCGGTGGTTCCGGAGTCACGGGAGTTCGACGGGTGTGAACTCTCCGCGACCGGGTCGTTAAGGGTGATGCGGAAGGCGTGCAGAAGGCGGCGGACGTGCCCTGCCAGGGGCGGGACAATGGACGACATGAGTCCCCTCTTCGGCCGGAAGGCGCCAGCACCCCGTGTGCGGCTGGTCACCCTCATCCGTAAGCCCGGCTGCCATCTGTGTGATGACGCACAGGCCGTGGTCGAGAAGGTGTGCGGCGACCTCGGCGTGCCCTGGGAGCCCCAGGACATCACCGAGGATCCGCGGCTGCACGACCTGTACTGGGAGCAGATCCCGGTCGTACTCGTCGACGGTGAACAGCACACCTTCTGGCGCGTGAACGAAGAGCGGCTCCGCAAGGCACTGACCGACTAGTCCAAACCGGCGGGAAAGTGGCTTAGGATCGATGGCGGCTGGATCTCGGGGGGCGGGATTCGTAAGGAGCGTGTGCGGTTTTGCCCCCATCGGAGAGGGAGCGCGAGCGGGTGTGCGCCGGTTCCGTGCGACTGCGCCGGGGGCGCGTGACCCCGGTCACGTTGGCCGGGCAAATCGGACACCATCTTTGTGCACGCGTTCACAAAGACATAGCCTGCTGTCGACGGGGCGGTCTGGGTACGAGTGACCGTCCGCAGCCCCGCTCAACCCGTTGGAGCACCGTGGCAACTGGCCGAACTCACCGACCGGCGACCCGCAGCCGAGGTATCCCCGAGGCCACCGTCGCCAGGCTTCCGCTGTACCTCCGGGCGCTGACCGCACTGTCGGAGCGCTCGGTGCCCACGGTCTCCTCCGAAGAGCTGGCCGCCGCCGCGGGGGTCAACTCCGCCAAGCTGCGCAAGGACTTCTCCTACCTGGGTTCCTACGGAACGCGCGGTGTCGGCTACGACGTCGAGTATCTCGTCTACCAGATCTCCCGTGAGCTGGGCCTCACGCAGGACTGGCCGGTTGTGATCGTCGGTATCGGTAACCTCGGCGCCGCCCTCGCCAACTACGGCGGGTTCGCCTCCCGTGGCTTCCGGGTCGCCGCGCTGATAGACGCCGACCCGGCGATGGCCGGGAAGCCGGTCGCCGGTATCCCGGTGCAGCACACCGACGACCTGGAGAAGATCATCCAGGACAACGGCGTCAGCATCGGCGTGATCGCCACCCCCGCCGGTGCCGCGCAGCCCGTCTGCGACCGGCTGGTCGCCGCCGGTGTCACCTCCATCCTGAACTTCGCGCCGACCGTGCTGACCGTCCCGGACGGCGTCGACGTGCGCAAGGTCGACCTCTCCATCGAGCTGCAGATCCTCGCCTTCCACGAGCAGCGCAAGGCCGGCGAGGAGCACGGGGGCACGGTGCCGCCCGTCGCCGCCCACCAGGAGCCCGGCGAGCAGGGACCCGACGGGGACGTACCCGCCGTGATGCCGGCATGAGTCTCCTCGTCGTCGGGCTGAGCCACCGCAGCGCCCCGGTCAGCGTGCTCGAACGGGCCGCGCTCGCCATGGACGCCCAGGTCAAGCTGGTCCAGGACACGGTCGCCGCCGAACCGGCCACCGAGGCCGCGGTGCTCGCCACCTGCAACCGCATCGAGCTGTACGCCGACGTCGACAAGTTCCACGCCGGGGTCGCCGAGCTGTCCACGCTGCTCGCCCAGCACAGCGGGGTCGGGCTGGACGAGCTCACTCCTTATCTCTACGTGCACTACGAGGACCGGGCCGTCCACCACCTGTTCTCGGTGGCCTGCGGGCTGGACTCGATGGTCGTCGGCGAGGGGCAGATCCTCGGCCAGATCAAGGACTCGCTGGCCCGCGCGCAGGAGCTGCACAGCGCCGGACGGCTGATGAACGACCTGTTCCAGCAGGGCCTCAGGGTCGGCAAGCGCGCCCACTCCGAGACCGGCATCGACCGGGCCGGGCAGTCGCTGGTCACCTTCGGCCTGGAGCAGCTGGCCGCCGGTGCGGACGTGGGGACCTGGGCCACGGGCAAGAAGGCGCTGGTCATCGGCGCCGGCTCGATGTCCTCGCTGGCCGCCGCGACGCTCGCGCGCGCCGGGGTGGCGGAGATCGTCGTGGCCAACCGGACGTACGACCGGGCCGAGCGGCTGGCGCGGATCCTCACCGAGGGCGACGACACGGACGTGACGGCCCGCGCGGTACCGATGGACGCGGTGCCGGGCGAGCTGACACGTGCCGACGTCGTGGTCTCGTGTACCGGGGCGACGGGGCTGGTGCTGACGGCGGAGGCGATCGCGGCCGCCGTCGAGGGGCGCACCGGCGAGCCCGTCGCCGAGATCGCCGTACCGGAGGCGCCGAGGCAGCCGGTCGCGGGCACGAGCCTCGGCACCGACGAGAACTGTCCGCTCGACCTCGCCGCCGAGCAGAGTGGTTTCTCCGTGATGGGCGAGGCCGCCGTCGCCGGGATGGCCGCCGCCGAGCTGGAGCAGCACGCGGCCTGGGTGGACAACGGGACGGTGGACATCCGGGAGGCCGGCCGTCGCACCCCCGAGACCGTCGGGGCCGACGCCGAGCTGATCGGCGCGCTCGCCGCGACCGCCGCCCGCACCGGCCGGATCCCCGAGCGGCGCCGGCCGGAGCCGGTCGCCGGGTTCACCCGTCCCGCCCCCGCGCTCTTCCTCCTCGACCTGGCCATGCCCCGTGACATCGACGCGGCCGCGCACCGGCTGGCCGGGGTCCGCCTGGTGGACATCGAGTCGCTGGCGGAGGCCTCCGCGGACGCCCCGATGGCGGCCGACGTGGACCAGGTACGGCGGATCGTCGCCGACGAAGTTGCCGCGTTCGGCGCCGCCCAGCGGGCCGCGCACATCACGCCCACCGTCGTGGCCCTGCGGACCATGGCCGCGGACGTCGTCGCCGGCGAGATCGCCCGGCTCGACGGGCGCCTGCCCGACCTGGACGAACGCCAGCGCGGGGAGATCCGCCAGGCCGTGCACCGGGTCGTCGACAAGCTGCTGCACGCGCCGACCGTACGGGTCAAGCAGCTCGCGGCCGAGCCCGGCGGCGCCGGGTACGCGGACGCGCTGCGGACCCTGTTCGACCTCGACCCCGAGACGGTGGCCGCCGTCTCCCGGGCCGTGGACAGCACGACCGAGAAGGACCGACCGGTATGAGTGACAATCCACTGCGACTGGGGACCAGGCGATCCAGACTCGCCATGGCCCAGTCCGGGCAAGTGGCGGAAGCCGTGAGCCAGGTGACCGGACGGCCCGTCGAGCTCGTCGAGATCACCACCTACGGCGACACCTCCCGCGAGCACCTCGCGCAGATCGGCGGCACGGGCGTCTTCGTGACCGCCCTGCGGGACGCGCTGCTGCACGGCGAGGTCGACTTCGCGGTTCACTCGCTGAAGGACCTCCCGACCACCCAGCCCGAAGAGCTGGTGCTGGCCGCCGTACCGGTGCGCGAGGACCCCCGGGACGTGATCGTCGCCCGGGACGCGCTGAAGTTCACCGACCTGCCGCGGGGGGCCCGCATCGGCACCGGTTCGCCGCGCCGCGCGGCCCAGCTCAACGCGTACGCCCGCGCGCACGCGCTGGACATAGCGACCGTCCCGATCCGGGGGAACGTCGACACCCGGATCGGATACGTGCACGACGGCGAGCTCGATGCGGTGGTGCTGGCCGCGGCCGGCCTGAGCCGCATCGGCCGCATCGACGAGGTGACCGACTTCCTGTCGGTCGACACGGTTCTGCCCGCCCCCGGCCAGGGGGCACTGGCGATCGAGTGCGTCGCGGACAACGCGTCGCTGATCGCCGCGCTCGGGGAACTCGACGACCCGTTCACGCGGGTCGCCGTGACCGCCGAGCGGTCACTGCTCGCCGCCCTGGAGGCCGGCTGCTCCGCCCCTGTGGGCGCGCTGGCCGACCTTCTGGCCGACGGGCAGACTGTCAACGAAATGCGCCTGCGGGCAGTCGTCGGCACGACCGACGGCACCCGGATGGTGCAGTTGTCCACCACCGGTCCCGTGCCCGAGACATACGACCAGGCGACGGCGCTCGGTCGCGAACTCGCCACCGAGATGCTTGCCCAGGGCGCGGCCGGTCTGATGGGGGAGCGAGCACAGTGAGCCCCACCAACCTTCCCGCCGGCCTCGATCACGGGCACGTCACCTTCCTGGGTGCCGGACCCGGGGATCCGGGACTGCTGACCTTGCGTGCCGTGGAGGCACTGTCCAGCGCGGACGTCCTGGTCGCCGAGCACGACGTGCTCGACGTGATCAGGAGCCACGCCAGGCAGGGTGTCTCCGTCGTGCCCACGAACCCGGATCCCTCGTCGGATCCGTATCCGGGCACAGGCACGCCTCAACTCACGGTTGTTGACGGCGTGTCAGCAACCGCTTCCCTCCCGCCCGCGCGGGATGCGGCTCATCTTGTCATGGAGGCCGCGCGGGGTGGCAGGCGGGTCGTCCGTGCGGTGTCCGGGGACCCGGGACTTGATACGTACGCGACCGAGGAAATGCTCGCCTGTGCCGCAGCCGGTGTGCCCTTCGAGGTCGTGCCGGGTGTCGCGGCCGCGGTCGGGGTGCCGGCGTACGCCGGTGTGCCGCTGCGGGACGCGCAGGGCGCGGACGTCCGCTTCGTGGACGCCCGTACCGCCTCCGACCGGTGCTGGACCGAGGTCGGTGCCTCGGACGGCACGGTGGTCGTGTCGACGACCCTCGACTCGGTGGCCGCGGCCGCCGGGGAGCTGGTCGCCGCGGGCCGCAAGCCGGACACCCCGCTGACGGTCACCGTCGCCGGTACGACGACCCGGCAGCGGACCTGGACCGCCACCCTCGGCACCATCGCGCAGACGCTGAAGCAGGCGAAGGTGCTGCCCTCGCCGGACGGCGGCCGGCCGGTGATAGCCGTGGTCGGCGAGCGGTCCTCGGCCGCCCAGCGCGACCAGCTGTCGTGGTTCGAGTCCAAGCCGCTGTTCGGCTGGAAGGTGCTCGTGCCGCGCACCAAGGAGCAGGCGGTGTCCCTCTCCGACCAGCTCCGCTCGTACGGGGCCGTGCCGTACGAGGTGCCGACGATCGCCGTCGAGCCGCCGCGCACGCCTCAGCAGATGGAGCGGGCGGTCAAGGGGCTCGTCACCGGACGGTACGAGTGGATCGCCTTCACCTCGGTCAACGCCGTCAAGGCGGTCCGGGAGAAGTTCGAGGAGTACGGCCTGGACGCGCGCGCCTTCGCGGGCATCAAGGTCGCGGCGGTTGGCGAGCAGACCGCCAAGGCGCTGGTCGCCTTCGGCGTGAAGCCGGACCTGGTGCCGAGCGGTGAGCAGTCGGCCGCCGGACTCCTCGAGGACTGGCCGCCGTACGACCCGGTCTTCGACCCGATCGACCGGGTCTTCCTGCCGCGCGCCGACATCGCCACGGAGACCCTGGTCGCCGGGCTGATCGAGCTGGGCTGGGAGGTCGACGACGTCACGGCGTACCGCACCGTGCGGGCGTCGCCGCCGCCGGCCGAGACCCGCGAGGCGATCAAGGGCGGCGGGTTCGACGCCGTGCTCTTCACGTCGTCCTCGACCGTGCGGAACCTGGTGGGTATCGCCGGGAAGCCGCACAACGTGACGGTCATCGCGTGCATCGGCCCGGCCACCGCCAAGACCGCGGAGGAGCACGGGCTGCGGGTGGACGTGATGGCTCCGGAGCCGTCGGTCGGCAAGCTGGCCGAGGCGCTGGCCGAGTTCGGCCTGCGGCGGCGCGCGAGCGCGCTGGAGGCCGGGGACCCGGTGACCCGCCCGAGCGAGCGGCGGCCGGGGGCCAGGCGGCGGCGCACCACTACGTGAGCTAGCGCGAGAGAGGGCCCGGGGCTTGGCCCCGGGCCCTCTTCCGCGTGCGGATTCCCCCGCGGGCCGGTGGGGGCTGGTCGCGCAGTTCCCCGCGCCCCTGTCGGGGCGCCTCGGTTTCCGCGTGTGGGTTTCCGCGGGCCGGTGGGGCTGGTCGCGCAGTTCCTCCCCCCAGCGCCCCTTTCGGGGTGCCTCGACGCCGAAGCCTGGAAACCCGTCGTGCAGTGGGGCGCGGGCCGGGGCTGCGGGCGGTAAAAGACCAAAGAACCCTGGGAAAAAACCCACCAACCGACCAAACCTCGCCTTCGTCACACGGGCGGGTGAATCCGGCTGGTCCGGCTGGCGCAGCGGCGGGTCGGGCGGGCAGTCTCGGCGCAGGCAACATCCACAACCCCATACGTGCTTCGGCCCCCGCCGGGACGGCAATCCCAGTGCGAGGGCCTGACCAACGAGGAAGAACGGACCCCTTCCCCATGGCTGAGAACAAGCCTATCCCTGCGCCGCGCCCGAATGACGGCGTTCGACCGACGACCACCCACTCCGGTGTCACTCACGTACGCACGTACCAGTCGGGCCAGTACGTCGTCGTAGGCAACCACCTCGCCCAGCACCGCGAGCTGTCGCTGACCGCGATCGGACTGGGTGCCCACATCCTGTCGCTGCCGGAGGGTGCCCCGGTCGACATCCGCAGCCTCGCCGACCGGTTTCCCGAGGGGCGGGACCGGATCGCCTTCGCCCTGCGGGAGTTGGAGGCGCACGGCTACCTGGAGCGGGTGCGGGAGCGTACCGAGGCGGGGCGGTTGTTCACCCGGACGTATGCCCATCACACCCCTCAGGAGGACGACCGAGGTGGCACCGGGTCGGTGGCCCCGCACGCACAGGCCACCTCCGTCCCTGCCGACCCCGACCCCGGCCCCGGCATCGAGTCCGATCCGGAGCCTGTGCCGCCCGCAGTGCCCGAGCGACGGCCCGAGGCGGCCGGAGACCGGCCCGCCGCGCCAGTGCCGTCCGCCGTGGAGTCGTACCCCGCCGCACGCCATGAGAAAGCTGCCGCCCTCCTCGCGGCTCTGCGCCGCACCGACGATCGCCTCACGCTCTCGCCACGGGACGTGAACCGGCTCGCCCCCGCTGTCACCGCCTGGTTCGACCGCGGTGTCCCGGCGGCTGTCGTACACCGCGTCCTGACCGCCGATCTCCCCGTGGACGTGCGACGTCCGGCCGGTGTACTCGACTACCGCCTCCGTGAACTGCTGCCCGCGCCCCTGCCGGCGATTCCCGCACCATGCGCCGTACCGGCGGACCTCCAGGTCGGCCGCCGCGATACGCACCCCTTCCAGACCTGCGACGGCTGTGAACGCGCCTTCCGCGCGCCGGCCCCCGGCCGCTGCCGTGACTGCAGGCATCGTCAGGCATCCCCCGCCGTTGCCTGCGCGGCCTGATCGGACTCCGGCAGATGACTGTCACAGCCTCGGTTCGTGCGTTCTCGGCCACTCCTCGAGCCGGAGGGCGTTCCTATACTTGCGCCATGGATCAGGAACTGGAGCGGGCAGCCGTCGTCGCGCTGCTACGGCGTGGTGATCGCTCCTGGTCCGAGCTGACCGACCGGATCGAGACGGTCGGAAGCGCCCGGGACGTTCTGGAGGAATCACTCGACGGCGCCGGACAGACCGCCCTCTTCGACCCCGGCCCGGCCGTGGACCTCGACGGTGTCGCCGCCGAGATCGCCGCCTGGGAGCGGGAGGGGATGCGGTTCGTCACCATCCTCGACCAGGACTATCCGCTGTATCTGCGGTTGGTTCACCAGCGGCCGCCGTTCCTCTTTCTGCGGGGCGGCCACGTCGAGCACGATCTGCGTGTCGCCGTCGTCGGAACCCGGACCCCGACCGCCGACGGGATCGCTCATGCCGGTGCCATCGCCGGCGGCCTCGCGGAGCGGGGTGTCACCGTGGTCAGCGGCTTGGCGGCCGGTATCGACACCGCTGCGCACGGTGCCGCGCTGGCCGTCGGCGGACGCACCGTCGGCGTCATCGGCACGGGCCTGCGCCGGACCTATCCGGCGCAGAACGCGGCACTTCAGAACGAGATCGCCGAACGGGGCCTGCTGATCTCGCAGTTCTGGCCGGACGCGCCGCCGTCGAAGACGTCCTTTCCCCTGCGCAACGCGGTGATGAGCGGGTACAGCCTGGCCACCGTCGTCGTCGAGGCCGCCTACCGCAGCGGCGCCCGTATGCAGGCACGCCTCGCCTTGGAACACGGTCGCCGGGTGTTCCTCATGCGTTCCCTGCTCACTCACGAATGGGCCAGGGAGTACGCGGCCAGACCGAACACCACCGTCATCGACGGGCCCGAGGACGTCTTCAGCCGACTTGAGTCCCTCGTCCCCACCACGGGCGAGCTGACCTGGAAGTAGGGCGGCGCACCCGATGGCCACCGTCGTTGAGCTGTCCGCCCGTTATGCCAACTTCCTCGTCCATCCGCTGCTGCCGGGTCCGGGTGTGTGTCAGGTCTGCCGAGGGCCGGCCGGCCCGGGGTATCCCACCTGTCGACCGTGCCACGGAACCCGTTCCGTGCTCGGCGGTGCCGTGGCCGATGTCGTCGTGCCGGTCAGCCTCGCCCTCAAGGGTGAGCAGTACGCGAACGAACTGTGGCGGTACAAAAACGTCACCGGGCCTCAGCGGCATTACTTCAGGACCGGTCTGGCGGCCGTGCTCTGGCGCTTCCTCGCAGCGCACGAGGCATGCGTCGCCCACCGGTGCGCCGTGCCTGGCTTCGATGTCGTCGCCACGGTTCCAAGTACCGGTGGGCGGGAGGCGCACCCGCTGCGGACCATGGTCGCCGACATGATCGGTGTGACCCGCAAACGGCACCGCGACCTGTTACGGGCGACGCAGAAGGCCGGGGAACTCGGCCGCACCGCGTCCTCGGCACGCTACACGTCGTCGCCTCTGTGGGGTGAGCATGTGTTGCTCGTCGACGACACCTGGACGACCGGCAACCATGTGCAGTCCGCGGCGGCCGCTCTCAAAGCGGCCGGTGCGGGAAGCGTGGCAGTCGTCGTCCTCGGGCGGCATCTCAACATCGACTACGGCGACACGTCGGCCCACATCGAGCAGGCACGGTTACGACGCTTTTCCTGGGATGTCTGCCCGGTACGGCCCTGGGCGCACAACTGACCCGCTCTTCCGTCACGCCTTGTCGTTGGCGAGGATTTCTTTCAGGTCTGCTACCACGGTGGGGGCTGGGTGCGCAGTTCTCCCACAGCCTTCGGCCGGGGGTACCCGCCGACGGTACGTCGGCAAGTGGGGGGTGGGGGCGGGCGTAGCGTGGGGGTATGACGACGTACGGCTCCTTTCCCGGTACCCGGCCGAGGCGGCTGCGGTCCACCCCCGTCATGCGGCGCATGGTCGCCGAGACCCGGCTGCACCCCGCCGACTTCATCCTGCCCGCCTTCGTGCGGGAGGGCGTGAGCGAACCCGTGCCCATCACCGCGATGCCCGGGGTCGTCCAGCACACCCGGGACAGCCTGAAGAAGGCGGCGGCGGAGGCCGTCGAGGCGGGCATCTCCGGGATCATGCTGTTCGGGGTGCCGGAGGAGGGCAAGAAGGACGCCCTCGGCACACCCGGGACCGACCCGGACGGGATTCTCCAGGTCGCGCTGCGGGACGTGCGCGCCGAGGTCGGCGACGACCTGCTCGTCATGTCCGACCTGTGCCTCGACGAGACCACCGACCACGGCCACTGCGGGGTGCTGGACGCCGAGGGCCGCGTCGACAACGACGCCACCCTGGAGCGGTACGCCGAGATGGCCCAGGTGCAGGCCGACGCCGGCGCCCATGTCGTGGGCCCCAGCGGGATGATGGACGGGCAGATCGGTGTCGTCCGCGACGCGCTCGACCAGATCGGACGCGAGGACGTGGCGATCCTCGCCTACACCGCGAAGTACGCCTCCGCCTTCTACGGCCCGTTCCGGGAGGCCGTCGGCTCGTCCCTCAAGGGGGACCGCAAGACGTACCAGCAGGACCCGGCCAACCTGCGTGAGTCCCTGCGGGAGCTGGCCCTCGACCTGGAGGAGGGGGCCGACATGGTGATGGTCAAGCCGGCCGGACCCTACCTCGACATCCTCGCGCGGGTCGCGGACGCCGTGGACGTGCCGGTGGCCGCCTACCAGATCTCCGGCGAGTACTCGATGATCGAGGCCGCCGCCGAGAAGGGCTGGATCGACCGCGACCGGGCGATCCTGGAGACGCTGACCGGCATCAGGCGGGCCGGCGCGCGGAACATCCTCACGTACTGGGCGGTCGAGGCCGCCCGCATGCTGGGCTGAGACCCGGGGTGCTTCGGCGGGATTCGGCTACGACGTCACCGACGCCGACATCAACGTGTACGCGGGTGTCGCCGCCAGGGCCTGAGCGCGGCAGCCCCGTTCACCAGTCGAGGGCGTCGGCGCGGTTCTGCTGCCAGTACGTCACCTGCAGCGAGCTGTCGTAGTACACGCCCTTCGCCGGCAGCGACGGGAGCGCGGACGCCCCGCCGCTGCTGTTCGGCGTCATGCCCTGGAAGGCGACGGTCAGCCTGTGGCCGGTGGTGCCGCCGTCGCCGCTGCCGTCGGCGGCCGACAGCAGGACACCCGCGTACCCGGACTCGCCCGGCGCGAGCGTCGTGACCGCCTGCGGCTGGGTCTCCTTCGCGCCCTGCGGGGCCCACTGCATCTCGTCGAAGCGGAGGACCGGGAAGTACGTCAGGTCGCAGAGCTTGCTGCCGGTGTTGGTGACCGTGATCAGCATGTGGTTCAGGGGGCGGGAGAGCGACTGGACCTTGACGGCGGTGTTCGAGCCGTTGCAGAGGACGCGATCGGCGGAGGCGTCGTCCTGGCCGCCGCCGGGCTTCTTGGCGGTGGCGGTGGTGGTGTCGGCGGGGGTGCGGGTCGACTTGCCCCCATCCGTACTCGTACCGGCGCCCGTGCTCGTGCCCGCACCCGTGCTCGTACCCGTGCCTGTCCCGGTGCTCGTGCCGTCGGCGCCCTCCGATGCCTTCGGCGTGGCCGCGGTCGACGTGGTCGTGGCCGAGCCGGCCGCGCCCTCGTCCTTGGTGCCCGTGCCGTCCTGGCATGCCGTCAGGGCGAGGGCGGCGACGGCGGTGCCGGTGGCGGCGAGCAGACGGAGACGGCGGGTGGTGCGCATGGCGAATCCTCTTTCGAGTGACGGCGTGCTTGGATGGCCACAGCCTGTGGGCCGCCCCGTCCCGTCCGCCACAGCCGCCGGACGATCCGGGACACTGGAACGCCCACACCGGCTTTGACCTGGGAGAACAGCCCTTCCCTGGAACGGGGGAACGGGATGCGGGGGGACGGAGGAACGGTGTCGGACGGCACGCCTGGAAGCGGTTTCGCTGAGCTGCTGCGGGAGTTGAAGGACCGCTCGGGGCTCAGCTACGGCACGCTCGCCAAACGGCTGCACATGAGTACGTCGACCCTGCACCGCTACTGCAACGGGGACGCGGTACCCACGGACTACGCGCCCGTGGAACGGCTCGCCCGGCTCTGCAAGGCAGGACCCGCGGAACTCGTCGAACCGCACCGGCGGTGGGTACTGGCCGACGCGGACCGGGGGCGCAAGCAGGAGGCGGCGGACCGCCGGGAGGAGCGGGAGGCGCGGGAGGAGCGGGCGACGCGGGAAGCGCGGGTCGCGGGCCCGGTGCCGGTGGCCGACGCCGCACCGGAGAACGACGCCTCAGCGACGGTCGGCGCCGAACACGCCGTGCAGGAGGGGCCGTTGGCTGTGTCCGCATCGGCGGCCGGGTCCGGGGCGGGGGACGGAGCCGCGGTCGGGGCCGGTGGTGGTGGGCGTTCGCGGTGGGCTCCGCGGCCCGTGCTGCTCGCCGGGACCGTGGCCGTCGCGCTGCTCGGGGCCGCCGTGTTCGCCGTGGGGCTGCCCTCCGGCGGGAGCGGTGACGACAAGCACGCGGGTCCCGCAGGTGCCGCGACCCCGCTGACCCGCGGCCCGCGGACGCCCACGCCGTCTCCCTCGGGCACGCCGTCCGGCGCCACCCCGTCCCGGTCCGCGTCCGCGTCCGCCTCGGCCACCGACCGGGCGGCCGAAGCCGGTACGGCCCCTTCCTCGGCCGCCGGCGGAACCGGGACCGGCACGTCCGCCGCGCCGCCGCTCACGGTCAACACCCAGCCCTACTCCTGGGAGAGCCCCTGCTCCCAGCGCTACCTGATCGACCGGCCCCCCGCCGACGTGGCGCCGCCGCCCGTGGAGTCCGACGCGGCCGCCTGGGTGGCCGCGCACCAGGCGGTGTCCTCGGGAGAGCAGTACGTCACGCTGACCGTGCAGGGCACCGGCACCGAGTCCGTGGTGCTGGAGAGCCTCACGGTCCGCACGGTGGACCGCGGCGCACCCCTCGCCTGGAACGACTACGCGATGGGCTACCCGGGCGTCGGCTGCGGCGCGGGCGTGCCCACCCGGTCCTTCACCGTCGCCCTGGACGCGATGCGGCCGGCGGTCGTGCCGGAGGCGGGACACCGGGACTTCCCGTTCAAGGTGAGCGAGTCGGACCCCGAGGTCTTCTACGTCAGGGCCGACGCCTCGGCGTACTCCGTGGGCTGGTACCTGGAGCTGGCCTGGTCCAGCGGGTCGCGGCACGGGACCCTGCGGATCGGCGACAAGGGGCGGCCGTTCCGCACGAGCGGCAACAACGGGCGGCCGGCCTACGAGTTCCCGCTGGGCGGCGAGGCCTGGCGGTCCGGTTCGCCGGCGTCGGCGGGCTGAGCGCGGACGGTCCCGGCGGCGCGGTCCGCGTCGCCGCCGGGGCGCGACCGGGCGGCGGCGGAGGGACCTTCGTCGCGGACGCCCTGGCCGTCCCGGCATCCGCTCAGGGTGGTCACGGCGACCAGCGCCAGGGCGGCCGCCGTCAGGAGACGGCGCCTGCCGACGGCCGGGGTGCGGTGCGTGGCGGACATGCGGGTGCTCCCTTGACGATCTCGGCGCGGTCGAAGTGGTCGACGTGGTCGGCGTGTTCGGTGATCCCGAAGTGCCCTCAGCCTGCGCGGCGGTCCGCCCGAACCGCCAGGGCACACCGGGAATTCGGGACGCCCGGACCCGGTCCACGCCGGTGACCTGCACGGATTCCACCCCCTGGGACGGCGGCACGGGACGGTCGAGGACCCTCGGGAGGGCTGGGAGGGCGCCCGTCCGGATCGCGGAATCACAGGTGTAGACGGCATCTACCTCTCTAGGCTCCGGCCAGGACGACGATCAGCCCGAGGAGCCCGAGGAGCCCACCATGACCGCCACCCCTGCTTCCGCCACCCCTGCCTCCGTCCGTGCCTCCGCCCCGCCTCCGCCGCTCGCGGCCCGGGCCCGGGCCGTCGGCGGTTCGCCGGTCCGGGAGATCCTCGCGGTGACCGCGCGCCCCGAGGTCATCAACTTCGCGGGCGGGCTGCCGGCTCCCGAACTGTTCGACCGGGAGGGCATAGCGGACGCCTTCCGGGCGGTCCTGGAGGAGACGCCGGAGCGGGCGTTGCAGTACTCCACGACGGAGGGCGAGCCCGCGCTGAGAGCCGGACTGGCCGCCCGCCTCTCCGCCCGGGGCCTGCCCACCGACGCCGACGACCTGCTGATCACCACCGGCTCCCAGCAGGCTCTCTCCCTGCTGGCGACCGCACTGGTCGAACCCGGGGACACGGTCCTCGTCGAAAGCCCCTGTTACCTGGCGGCACTTCAGGTGTTCGGGCTGGCCGGGGCGCGGGTGCTGCCGGTGCCCTGCGACGCGGACGGCGTCGACCCGGCGGCCCTGGCGGAGCTGATCCGCACCGAACGGCCCAAGCTCCTCTACCTCGTCCCGACCTTCCAGAACCCCACGGGCCGCACCATGCCCGCCGCCCGCCGCGCCGACCTCGCCGAGACCGCCGCCCGGCACGGCCTGTGGATCGTCGAGGACGACCCCTACGGCGAACTCCGCTACGACGGTGAGCCCGCCCCCTGGATCGCGTCCCTGCCCGGCGCCGAGGACCGTACGATCCTGCTCGGCTCCTTCTCCAAGGTCATGGCCCCCGGTCTGCGCCTCGGCTGGCTGCGCGCCCCCGGCGGCCCGCGCCGCGCCTGCGCGGTCGCCAAACAGGCGGCCGACCTGCACACCCCGACCCTCAACCAGCTGGCCGCGGCCCGCTACCTGGACGTCCTGGACGGGCACGTCGCCAAGGTCCGCGCGGTGTACGGCGAACGCCGGGACGCCATGCTCGCGGGCCTGGCCGACGCCCTTCCGGCCGGTTCCGTCTGGACCCGGCCCGAGGGCGGCATGTTCCTCTGGGCCCGGCTCCCGGAGCCGTACGACACCACCGCGCTGCTGCGGCGCGCGGTGGACCACCTGGTGGCCTACGTCCCCGGCGAGCCCTTCTACGCCGCCGACCCCGACCGCTCCACCCTGCGCCTGTGCTTCGTGACGCAGACCCCGGAGGAGATCGGCGAGGGCCTGGACCGACTGGCCGGGGCCCTCACGGCCTGATGCCGGTCAGTCCCACCAGAAGTGCCAGAACCGCTCGCCGACCAGCTGTTCGGCGTACGACGTGAGGGTGTCGTCGGTGCCGGGCAGCACCGCGTAGGGGCAGAACGCGAAGTGCTCGGCGGCGATCGCCTCGGCGGTGTCCAGGTCGGTGGGCGGGGCGGCGACGGAGACGGCGAGGTGGTCCAGGCCGAGGGCCACCACGCGTATGCCGAACCGGTCCTCCCAGGAGCGCAGCACCGAGCACAGCCGGGCCACGTCCTCCTCGTGGTTGACCGGGCCGCTCCAGCCGAGCGCCGCCGGTATGTCCGCGCTGCGCCGCGCCGGGACCAGCGCCAGGTGCGGCTCCTTCAGCCAGGGCCGCCCCTCGCTGAGCGCGTCCGCGACCTCGGCGGCCCGCACTTCCGGGTCGGCGACCAGCGCCGTGGCAGGGGCAAGACCCGGCCACTCCTCGCTGCCCGGCGGGTCCTCCTCCCAGGAGTCCTCCAGCACGTCCTCGGCGTGGTGGTCACCGGGGTACGACGTCTCGCCGGGCGCGAAGTCCCAGTCGTCCAGCTCGGACACGTCGACGAGGACCGGCAGCAGGCCCGCCCGCCCGGCCTGTGCCCCCAGCGCCGTCCAGGTACCCGGCCCCGCGGGCTGACCGGCGTACCACAGCAGGGGTTCGTGCCAGGGCCCGTCGAGCGTCGCGTCGATCAGTCTCCCGGGCGGGAGCTGCAACCCCAGGGACCGACCACTCGGATCGGTCGCCAGCTTGGGCAGCGGGTTGGGAAGAGTCGCCATGGCAGTGAACTGTAGAGCCCGCCACTGACAACGCCGCCGGGCACGGTCACTTGAGGGCGGCGGTGAAGGCGGCCCAGGGGGCGGGACCGAGCGCGAGGGCCGGGGCGTCGGGGGAGGGGTCGTTCTTGGAGTCACGGACGTGGACGACGTGGGGGCAGGCGGCGACCTCGACGCACTCGCCACCCTCGCTGCCGCTGTAGCTCGACTTCCGCCAGGCGAGGGCGACTTCGATGCACTCGCCGCCTTCGTCGCCGCTGTACGTCGACTTGAACCACTGGAGTGCGGTGCTCATTTCTCTCCTAGCAGACGATCCAGCAGGCCTTTCGACTCCTGTGGGGACAGGGCCTGTGCTCGCAGCATCGCATACTTGCGCGCGAGCCTGGATACCTCATCTGCGTCGGAGACCCACTGACTGCCGCGCTGGCCTTCAACGTAGGCCAAGTGCTGGTGATCGGGGGTTTCCAGGAGGACGAAGGGGCCGTTCAACCCCGCATGGGAGGGGCTTGCGAGTGGCAGGAACTGCAGTGAGACGCAGGGCAGTTCCATGCTAGTGCGCAGATGACGCAGCTGTTCCGAGCTAACCTCCGCTCCCCCGATGGCGAGGCGGAGCACCGGCTCCCAGACGACGAAGCTGACGGTCGGCGGGTTCCTGCGGCGCAGGACGTCCTGGCGCTCGATGCGCGCCGTCGTCTTCGGCTCGATCTCCTCCTCGTCGTACGCCGGAACCCGCTCCCGCAGGACGGCTTCGGCGTAGGCCCTCGTCTGGAGGAGTCCGGGCAACACCTGGTTCGCGTACGAGGACAGGGCAATCGCCTCGCGTTCGTGCTCCATGTACAGCTCGGCCCACATCGGGAACTGGTCGACGTCCGGCAGGTTGGCCACCCCCGCCGTCAACACGCCCTTCGTGTCCAGGACTTCGTCCAGCCGGGCCGCCGTGTCCGGTTTCAGTGCCCGGCGGCCCTGTTCGATGGACGCGATCGTCTGGTCGTCGAGGCCCACCCGGAGGCCCAGCTCGGTCTGCGTCAGACCGGCCGCCCGGCGGGCCGTGCCCAGCTGCTTGCCGAGCATCTTCAACGACGTCTGGTTCTTCGGCCGCGGCGGCTTCTTCGCGCTCATGTCGGTCTCAATCCCCTGGGGCACGCGTACGTCACCGGGTGGGAACCCGTACAAAAAATCTGTACGGGTCCACTCTCTGCACCACCGTAGTGACTCTGCGCGACATTCGTCCCGTGAACGACCGAAACGAACTCCTCTACCCTCGCGAACAGTTCTACGCCCGGGAGCGCCGATCCGTGCCCGCGGCCAGGCGGTTCGCCGCGCAGTCGCTCAGGTGCTGGGGTCTGACGGACTGGGTCCGCGCCGACGACATGTCGCTGTGCGTGAGCGAGTTGGCCACGAACGCCCTCCTGCACGGGGTGCCGCCCGGCCGCGGCTTCCTCCTGCGGCTGCGGTACGACGGCGAGGCCGTCCGCGTCGAGGTGCACGACAGCGGGCCGGGCCTGCCGCTGACCGCCGGGCAGGCGGACGACGCGGACGAGGGCGGCCGGGGTCTGCTGCTGGTCGGGGCGCTCGCCGACAAGTGGGGGGTGGCGGAGCGGGAGCTCGGCAAGCTGGTGTGGGCCGAGTTCGAGACCTCCGCCCTCGCGGGCGTCACCGTGGCACCGAGGTGACGCACTCCCGGCCGCCGTCGCCCGCAGGGCGGAAACAGGTCCGGACCGTGGTCCCCGGGGTGGTCACCGTCATAGGGGTGTACACGAACGCGTCCGCGTCGGCGGTCGTCCTGATCTCGGCGCCGTGGACCCGGCCGTCCGCCGTCACCTCCAGCCGGTCACCTACCCGCGTCCCCCACATCCGTGCCCAACTCGTCCCGCACTCCTTGCTGTAGCGCACCTCCAGCCAGGCGCCGCCGGTCGTGTGACGGGTGGCCAGCGTGACGGGGGAGCCGGCGCACCGCATGCCCATCGGGTTCCGGCCCTCGCAGGCCGCGCCCCGGCAGCGCGGGGCGGACGGCGAGGCGTCCTGGTGCGGGGGCGCCTCGGCGGACGCTCGCGAAGCGCCGTCGGCGCCCGGCGGCAGCAGGGCGGCTGCCACCGCCACCGCGCCCACCGCCACGGCACACACCGACGCCGTCACCGCCACGGCGACGACACTCCGGTGCCCGGCGAGCCGGGAGACGGGCGCGGGCGCCGCGGCAGACGATGCACCCGCACCCGCGGCGGTCGCCGGGCCGGTGGCTGTGGCCGGGTCCGTAGCCGTAGCAGTAGCCGGGCCCGTGGTCGTGGGCGATGGCGTCGTGGGCGATGGTGTCGCCGCCGGGGGTGGCGCAGGTGTCTCCTGCGCCCGACCGCTCCACTCCGACTCGGCGATCTCCCACAGCGCCAGGCAGCGCCCGTCCGGTTCGCCGGCCAGTCGGCACAGGTCCTGGACCGCCTGGCGCGGGGGCAGGGACTTGCCGTTGAGATAGCGCTCCCAGGACGACTTGCTGAACGCCGTCTTCGTCGCGAGGGCCGCCATGCTCAGGCCGGTGCGGGCTCTCAACTCCCTCAGCGAGGCGGCCAGCCGGGTCCGCTCCGGGGTCATCCCCGCAGCGCCTTCCAGGTGCGCGGGCCCACGATGCCGTCGCCGATCAGCCCGGCCCGTTTCTGGAACCGCACCACCGCGCCCCGCGTCAGCGGGCCGAACATGCCGTCGATGCCGCCCGGCGAGACACCCGCCCGGCGCAGCAGACACTGCACCTCCACGACGTCCGGCCCCGACTCGCCGTACCCCACGGTGGCGTCCCGGGTCCGGCTGTTGCCCGCGTACCAGGCGCCGTCGACCCGCTTCAGACGGCAGCTGTACGAGGGTGTCGAGGCCGGTGCGGACGCGGCGAGCGGGGCCGTCCGCGGCGTCCCGTCGTCGGCGGCGCCGGAGCGCCCGGTGAGCCATGAGGTCACCAGCACGGCCGACGACACCGCGAGCACCAGCGCCACCGCCCCGGCCGCGAGCGCGATCCGCAACGACCGTACGGAGAGCCGTATCTCAGCGGTGGCAGCGGTGGCAGCGGCGGGAGCGGCAGACGGCGACGGCGACACCGGCTCGGGTTCAGGTTCGGGTGCGGGTGCCGGTGTTCCGGCCGGTACGGCGGTCCTCCCGCGGTCCTTTCCGTTCTCCCAGGCCTCCGCCGCCACCTCGCGCAGCGTCAGCAGGCGGGTCGGATCGTCACCGCCGATCCGGGCCAGTGCCGCCACGGCCTCCACGGGCGGCAATGACCGGCCGCCCAGATACCGTTCCCACGACTTGGGGCTGTACCCCGTCCGCGCGGCCAGCTGCCGCATGCTCAGCCCGCTGTGGTCCTTGAGCCGGCGCAGACGTACCACCAACTGCCGTACGCGCGGATCCAGTTCAGCGGGCAGTGCTTTCCAGCGCGACATGTTCCCCCCGATGCGGTCACGAACCGTGGTCAGCGGCCCCCCGCTCCGACCGCATTCTGCATGAGCATGGCCACCCCTGTACGGCCGTCCCGTCACTCCGTCCCATGGGAGGGTGTCGGTGCAGGTCAGAGGGGGCGACGTCCCGTGCTGCCGCCACTTCGCCGGCAGTCGTGGCGGAGCCCGCCGGGCGGACCGCACCGTGGTGACGGCACCAGGTCGCCGAACGGACCGGGTGCCGTCCCACGACCTGAAAGAGGAATGCATGCGACCGAACGTTCTGGCCAGGACCCTCGTCGGAATCACCGCCGTCGCCGGTCTCGCCGCCGGCTCCCTGGCGACCGCAGGCACCAGCTTCGCCGCGCCGGTCTCGCAGCCGGCGGTGAGCGCGCAGGCCGCCACCCTGGCCTCCTACGAGAACTTCGGCCTGACCACCGCCGAGGCCAAGAACGTGCAGAACTTCCTGGCGGAGTACTGGGGCTACACCGACGGCATCGACGGCCAGCTCGGCCCCAACAGCTGGAAGGCGTTCCAGCGCTGCCTCACGAAGTACTGGGGCTACACCGGGGCCATCGACGGCGACCCCGGCACCAACACGATCAAGGCGCTCCAGCGCCTGCTGAAGGCCGACTACGGCTACACCGGTGACATCGACGGCATCGCCGGCTCCGGCACCCGCGCCGCCTTCAAGCGCTTCGCTGCCTGACAGCCGCACCATACGTACAACGGCCGGTGTCCGCTCCTCCCCGAGGAGAAGCGGACACCGGCCGTTGTCGCGGTGCGGACGCTCAGAGCCGCTCGGGCGTCCGGATGCCCAGCAGGGACATGCCCTGGTGCAGGGTGCGGGCCGTCATGTCGCACAGGAACAGACGGTTCTCCACCTGGGCCGGGGTGTCGGCCTTGAGGACCGGACACTTGTCATAGAACGACGTGTACAGCGAGGCCAGTTGGTACAGGTACGCGGCCAGCTTGTGCGGGGCGTACTCCGCCGCCGCCTCGAAGACCGTGTCGCCGAACGCGTCCACGTGCAGGCCCAGCGCCCGCTCCGCCGCGTGCAGGGCCAGCTCCGGGTGCGCGGCCGGCCGGACGTCCCCCGCCTTGCGCAGGATCGACTGGATACGGGCGTACGCGTACTGGAGGTACACGGACGTGTCGCCGTTCAGCGAGACCATCTGGTCCAGGTCGAACTTGTAGTCCCGGTTCGCGGACGTCGACAGGTCGGCGTACTTCACCGCGCCGATGCCGACCTGGGCGGCCCGCTCCTGGATCTCGTCCTCGGTGAGGTCCTGCGCCTTCTCCCGGACGACCTGGGCGGCCCGCTGCACCGCCTCGTCCAGCAGGTCCTCCAGCCGTACGGTCTCGCCCGCACGCGTCTTGAACGGCTTGCCGTCCGCGCCCAGCACCGTGCCGTAGCCCATGTTGTGCGCGGTGACGTCGTCGGTGAGCCAGCCCGCCCGCCGTGCCGTCTCGAAGACCATCTTGAAGTGCAGGGACTGACGCACGTCCACGACGTAGATCAGGGACGTGGCGTGCAGGTCGGCGACCCGGTTGCGGATCGCGGTCAGGTCGGAGGCCGCGTAGCCGAAGCCGCCGTCCGCCTTCTGCACGATCAGCGGGACCGGCTGGTCGTCCTTGCCCCGGATGTCGTCGAAGAAGACCACCAGCGCGCCCTCGGAGCGGACCGCCACGCCCATCTCCTCCAGGAGGCGGGCGGTCTCGGGCATGCCGTCGTTGTACGCCGACTCGCCCACGATCTCGTCGTCCCGGATCTCCATGTCCAGCTTCTCGAAGACCGAGTAGAAGTAGACCTTCGACTCGTCCACGAACCGCTGCCAGAGGTCGAGGGTCTCCTTGTCGCCGGACTGGAGGGCGACGACCCGCTTGCGGGCCCGCTCCTTGAACTCCTCGTCCGCGTCGAAGACCGCCCGGGACGCCTTGTAGACCCGGTTCAGGTTCGACATGGCCTGCTCGCCGTCCGTGTCGGTCTCCGCGGACAGCTCGCCCGGGTTCTCGATCAGGTACTGGATGAGCATGCCGAACTGGGTGCCCCAGTCGCCGATGTGGTGCCGGCCGATCGTCTGCTCGCCGGTGAAGTCGAGCATGCCGCGCAGGGCGTCGCCGATCACCGCGGAGCGCAGGTGGCCGACGTGCATCTCCTTGGCGACGTTCGGCTGGGCGTAGTCGATCACCGTGACGCCCGGGTCCGCCTTGGCGGCCACGCCGAGCCGGTCGCCGTCGGCGTACCGCGCGGCCAGGTTTCCGGTGATCGCCCGGTCGGAGAGGGTGATGTTGAGGAAGCCGGGGCCGGAGACCTCGACGTCCTGGATCAGGTCCGCGCCGGTGGTGATGTGCGAGACGACCTGCGTGGCCAGCTCCCGGGGGTTGGCCTTGGCCTTCTTGGCGGCGGCGAGGATGCCGTTCGCCTGGTAGTCGGCCCGGTCGCTGCGTCGCAGCAGCGGGTCGACGTCGGCCTCCGGCAGGGCGGAAGCGAGGGCGTCGGTGAGCTGCTGGTTGACGGAGGCGCTGAGGGACGTGACCGGGGCCATGGGGTGGGAGCCGTTCTCCTCGTGGGTGCTGGTAGACGGGTCCAGTATTTCACGGGGGGTAAAGGGGTTTTTGCGGCTACGGGGGTGGGGGGCTCGGTGCCGTGGCCGGGTGCGGGTCCGTCGTGGCTTGTCGCGCAGTTCCCCGCGCCCCCAAGCGGCGGCTGCGCCGCCGGGCAGGGCGTGTGGTCGGGTGCGGGTCCGTCGTGGCTTGTCGCGCAGTTCCCCGCGCCCCCAAGCGGCGGCTGCGCCGCCGGGCGGGGTGGGTGGTCGGGTGCGGGTGGGGCGTGGGTTGTCGCGCGGTTCCTCGCGCCCCTAAGCGGCGGCTGCGCCGCCGAGTGGGGTGCGGAACCTTGGGGGGCTTACTGGGCTCTTGTGTTATGGCGTTTTCGTGGAAGGGGCGGTCCCTGGGACAATGGACGCGCCAGCCGTGCGACCGTACCGGCTGCCCCGTGTCTGAAAGAAGGACGTGCCGATCGTGGCTCAGAGCACCGAGACCACCGACTGGGTCTCCCGTTTCGCGGATGAGGTCATCGAGGAGTCGGAGCGTCGGGCCCCGGGCAAACCGGTCGTCGTCGCGTCCGGGCTTTCTCCCTCCGGGCCGATCCACCTGGGCAACCTCCGCGAGGTCATGACCCCGCACCTGGTCGCGGACGAGGTGCGGCGGCGCGGTCACCAGGTGCGGCACCTGATCTCCTGGGACGACTACGACCGGTACCGCAAGGTGCCCGCGGGCGTCGCCGGTGTCGACGAGAGCTGGGCCGAGCACATCGGCAAGCCGCTCACCTCGGTGCCCGCCCCGAAGGGGTCCGCCCACCCGAACTGGGCCGAGCACTTCAAGGCCGCGATGGTCGAGTCGCTGGCCGAGCTGGGCGTGGAGTTCGACGGGATCAGCCAGACCGCGCAGTACACCTCGGGCGTCTACCGCGAGCAGATCCTGCACGCCATGAAGCACCGGGGTGACATCGACGCGATCCTCGCCCAGTACCGGACCAAGCCGAAGACCGGCAAGAAGCCCCAGCAGAAGGCGGTCGACGAGGCCGAGCTGGAGGCCGAGGAGGGCTCGGGCGCGGCCGCCGAGGACGACGGGTCGTCCGGGTCCGCCGGGTACTTCCCCTACAAGCCGTACTGCGGCGGCTGCGGCAAGGACCTGACCACCGTCACGGCGTACGACGACGACACCACCGAGCTCACGTACACCTGCACCGCGTGCGGCTTCTCGGAGACCGTCCGGCTCAGCGAGTTCAACCGCGGCAAGCTGGTCTGGAAGGTCGACTGGCCGATGCGCTGGGCCTACGAGGGCGTCGTCTTCGAGCCGAGCGGTGTCGACCACTCGTCGCCCGGGTCCAGCTTCCAGGTGGGCGGGCAGATCGTCGGGATCTTCGGCGGACAGCAGCCCATCGGGCCCATGTACGCCTTCGTGGGCATCAGCGGCATGGCGAAGATGTCCTCGTCCCGGGGCGGGGTGCCCACCCCGGCCGACGCGCTGAAGATCATGGAGCCGCAGCTCCTGCGCTGGCTGTACGCCCGCCGCCGGCCCAACCAGTCCTTCAAGATCGCCTTTGACCAGGAGATCCAGCGGCTCTACGACGAGTGGGACAAGCTGGACGGCAAGGTGGCGGAGGGGTCCGCGCTGCCCGGCGACATCGCCGCGCACTCCCGTGCCGTGGGCACGGCCGGCGGCGAGCTGCCCCGCACGCCCAGGCCCCTGCCGTACCGCACCCTCGCCTCCGTCGCCGACATCACCGCCGGGCACGAGGACCAGGCGCTGCGCATCCTCAGCGAGCTGGACCCCGCGAACCCGCTGACGTCGGTGGACGAGGCCCGCCCGCGGTACGACAAGGCCGAGGCCTGGATCAACACCCAGGTGCCGGCCGACCAGCGCACCATCGTCCGCGAGGAGCCGGACGCCGAGCTGCTGAAGTCCCTCGACGAGGCGTCCCAGCAGTCGGTACGGCTGCTGCTCGACGGCCTCGCCGAGCACTGGTCGCTCGACGGCCTCACCCACCTCGTGTACGGCGTGCCCAAGGTGCAGGCCGGGTTCTCCGCGGACGCGACGGCCAAGGAGCTGCCGGCCGAGATCAAGACGGCCCAGCGTTCGTTCTTCGCGCTCCTGTACCACCTGCTGGTGGGCCGGGACACCGGGCCGCGGCTGCCCACGCTGCTGCTCGCCGTCGGGCAGGACCGGGTACGGGCCCTGCTCGGGGCGTAAGGCCCGCACGGAGAAGGGGCCCTCCTCGGCGGAGGGCCCCTTCTTTGTGCTTGGTGCCGTGCGTGGCTTACGCGATGTGGTCTTCCTGCAGTTCCGCGGTGTGGCGGTTCGTGAAGCGGTTGACCATGCGGTCCGCGTCGCGCTGCGCGAGCGCTATGCCGTACGTCGCCTCCACGTCGTCCCTGAGCTGGCCCGAGGTGGGGTAGCTGCCGTCTATCGACTTCTTGAAGACCAGGTAGAAGTCTTCCTCGGTCGGCTCCGGCGGGCCCCCGCCCTCGCCGAGCTCACGGGTGCGACCCGGGCCGGACGGGATGGGGAAGCTGCCGGTCGTCTCCGACGGGGACTCCTCAGGGAGGGGCTGCGGCTCCCGCTCCGGGGGGAACTGCTGCTGTTGCTGGTACTGCTGTTGCTGGTACTGCCAGGCGGCGTACTCCTCGTCGGAGTACTGGGGCTCGTAGGGCGGCTCGAAGGTGGGGTCGTAGTCGCCGTGGTACTCGATCTGCTGGGGGTCCCTGGCGTGCAGCCAGGGGTTGACCTCCGGCTCGGGTGCGTACGCGGGCCGCTCGGGACGGGGGGCGGGGACCAGCTCCGCGCGCTGCTCGCCCTGCGCGGCCACCGCCGGGGCGGCGGACACCGGCGCGGGCGCCGGGGCCGGCAGGAGCACCGGGAGGTCTATGCCCGCCGCCGCCAGCCCCTCCGGGGCCGTGTCCGCCAGCGGGACGCCGTAGCGCGCCAGGCGCAGCGGCATCAGGGACTCCACGGGGGCCTTCCTGCGCCACGCCCGGCCGAAGCGGGAACGCAGCCTCGCCTGATAGACGAGACGTTCCTGCTCCAGCTTGATGACCTGGTCGTAGGAGCGCAGCTCCCACAGCTTCATCCGGCGCCACAGCAGGAACGTGGGCACCGGGGAGAGCAGCCAGCGGGTGAGGCGGACCCCCTCCATGTGCTTGTCCGCGGTGATGTCGGCGATCCGGCCGATCGCGTGCCGGGCCGCCTCGACGGCGACCACGAACAGGATCGGGATCACCGCGTGCATGCCCACGCCCAGCGGGTCCGGCCAGGCCGCCGCGCCGTTGAAGGCGATCGTGGCGATGGTCAGCAGCCAGGCCGTCTGCCGCAGCAGCGGGAAGGGGATGCGGATCCAGGTCAGCAACAGGTCCAGGGCGAGCAGGACGCAGATGCCCGCGTCGATGCCGATCGGGAAGACATACGCGAAGTTCCCGAAGCCCTTCTTGATGGCCAGCTCACGGACGGCCGCGTACGAGCCGGCGAAGCCGATACCGGCGATGATCATCGCGCCGGTCACGACCACGCCGATGAGAACGCGGTGCATCCGAGTCAGCTGCATTGGCGCGGCCACCCGTACTCCCCTCCCCTTGCGTGTTGTTGCGCGCAACAGGGTGGCACATGTGTGCGGCGCACGTGTCGCCGGTCAGCTCTTCTTGGCCGACGACTTGCTGGGCGACGCGGAGGCGGAGGGGGACTCCGAGGCCGACTTCGAGGCCGACTTCGAGGGTGTCGCCGCAGGTGAACTCGCGAGCGCACCCGAGCCGTTGGCGCTGGAGACCGACGCCACCGCCTCCTTCACTGCCTGCACCGCCGCCTTCGTGAGCGTGTCCGCGTCCGGCGTCTTCTCACCGGCCAGACCCGCGCCGTTGTAGTCGACGGTGACGACCACGTTCGCGACGCGCGCCACGACCGTCTGCTGCCTGAAGGCGCCTTCCTTCTTCTTCAGGTCGTAGCGGACGGCGGTGGACTGGTCGCCGGCCCCGCTCACCGGCTCCGACTTGGTGTTCTTGGCGCCGGTCACGGACTGCGCCTCCTGCACCTGGCTCGTGTAGTACGCCTCGGCCTGCTTGTCGCCGCTGCCCCGGCCGGCGTCCGAGTCGAAGCGCAGGAAGGACACGTTCAGCCAGCGGAACTGGGAGCCCTTCACGCCGTTGTTGTCCAGGCTGCTCCAGGAGCAACTGCCGCGCGTGGCCACATCGTCCGACGTGCCCTCCTTGCCCGACTTCACGCCCTTCGGCACGAGTGAGGTGAGCGTCTTCTTCGACAGCACCGCGCACGGCTCGGGCAGCTTCTGGTACTTGGCCGCCTGGACGGTCGGGGAGGCGGCCGTGCCGCCGGCGGCCGCGGTGCCCGCGGGGGCCGGGGTCGAGCCGGTGCCGGTCTCCTTGGCCGCGTTGTCCGAGTCCGAGGAGCAGGCGGTCGCGAACAGTGCCACGGCGGGGACGGCGGCCGCGCAGACGAGGGAGCGGCGGAGGCGCCCGGTCCGTCGCTGTGCGTTCCGTTCGTTCCGGGCGCGCTGGTCGTCTCGCTGGACTGCTACTCGCTGCATGGTTCCTTCACTCATACGTTCGGGGTTCCTGCGGTCGGATCGGGTCCGAGGGGCCACGGTACGCGGTGAGGGAGCTGTGCGGTTTTGGTTCGCGCGCTTTGCGGGCGGGGTGCGCGGGGCGTGTCCGGGCCGTCAGCCGTTGAGGGCCTCGGCCAGCTGTGCGGCCAGATTCTGCGCCCTGTCCTGCATTTCCTTGCTGTCCGGGACCGTTCCGGTGGCCATCGGCTGCTCCTCGTACTCGATGGTCACCACGACGTTGGACGTGCGGAACACCACAGTCACCGTCCGCTGTTCGGCCGTCGAACCGGAGCCGCTGAGCTGGTCGTCGAGGTATGCCTCGTCACCGAGGTCGGTGAGGACGCGGGGCTGCAGATCGGCCGGGGTGACCGACGAGGAGGCGGACGCGGAGGCCGAGCCGGCGGGGTCGCCGGAGGACGCGGAGGCGGAGGCCGAGGCGGACGAAGGGGCTGACGAGGAGGCGGAAGGGGACGCGGAGGCGGAGGAGGAGCCGGACGGCGACGGCGATTCCGTCGCGCTCGGAGGCGCGGACTCGGGGATGTCGGCCGCCGTCTCCAACTGCGAGTAGATGGTCTGCGCCTCGTTGTCGTCGCTGACCGAGTTGTCGTACGACACCACGCGTTCGAAGTCGACGGACAGCCGGTCCGTGGCGTCGGTGGACTCGACCTTCCAGCGGCAGCCGACCTTGCGGTCCGTGTCGTAGGTGAGGGTGGCGTCGCCCTGGTAGGCCTTGTCGCGCTGGTCCGTGTCGGTGATCTGGGCGATACCGGGGAGCAGGGAGTCGAGGGTGTCGTGGCTGACCGCGCCGCAGGGCTCGGGGAGGGTGCGGTACTTGCCGGGCTGGGCGGCGACGGTGGCGGTGCCGGTGTCCGCGTTCTTGTCGCTGGTGTCGTCCCCGCCGCTGGAACCGCTCGTGCAGCCGGCCAGCAGAGCCGCGAGAAGGGCGGCGGTGCCGGTTACGTACGCCTTCCGCTGCACGGTCAGGCTCCTTTCCGTTCACTGGGTCGCTCGGTCCTGCTCCAGTGTCCCCGCTGGTTAATCGCTTGCCGCAGTGGGGCGCCCGCTGGAGACAATGTGTATCGCACGCACTGCCGTGAACGCCGGTCCCCTGTCTGCTTCGGGTGTCCTTGGCCCTGCATTTGCGCTCTGCCTGATTAATCACTTGTGTTCTTTTTGTCATGCCGTCTGTGGGGGAATGAGGAAGTCATGTCGTACGTGGAGATACCGGGCGCGAAGGTACCGATCCGGATGTGGACCGACCCGGCGACCGTCGAGGACGTGGCGCTCCAGCAGCTGCGCAATGTCGCGACGCTGCCGTGGATCAAGGGCCTGGCGGTCATGCCGGACGTGCACTACGGGAAGGGCGCCACGGTCGGCTCGGTCATCGCGATGCGGGACGCGGTGTGCCCGGCGGCGGTCGGTGTCGACATCGGCTGCGGCATGTCCGCGGTGCGGACCTCCCTGACGGCGAACGACCTGCCGGGTGACCTGTCCCGGCTGCGCTCGAAGATCGAGCAGGCGATTCCGGTGGGCCGGGGGATGCACGCGGAGCCGGTGGAGCCGGGTGACGTCCACGGTCTGACCACGGCCGGCTGGGGCGAGTTCTGGGGCCGGTTCGACGGGGTCGCGGACGCGGTCAAGTTCCGTCAGGAGCGGGCGCATCAGCAGATAGGAACGCTCGGATCCGGAAATCACTTCGTCGAGGTGTGCACGGACACGACCGGTTCCGTGTGGCTGATGCTGCACTCCGGTTCCCGCAACATCGGCAAGGAGCTCGCCGAGCACCACATCGGCGTAGCCCAGAAACTCCCGCACAACCAGGGCCTGGTCGACCGCGACCTCGCCGTCTTCGTGGCGGACACACCGCAGATGGCGGCGTACGAGCACGACCTCTACTGGGCTCAGGAGTACGCGAGGTACAACCGGTCGATCATGATGGCCCTCCTCAAGGACGTGATCCGCAAGGAGTTCAAGAAGGCCAGGGTCACCTTCGAACCCGAAGTGAGCTGCCACCACAACTACGTGAGCCGCGAGCGGTACGAAGGCGTGGACCTGCTCGTGACCCGCAAGGGTGCGATCAGCGCCCGGGCCGGCGAGTACGGCATCATCCCCGGCTCCATGGGCACCGGGTCGTACATCGTGAAGGGCCTCGGCA
This sequence comes from Streptomyces arenae, assembly GCF_022343545.1. Taxonomy (NCBI): domain Bacteria; kingdom Bacillati; phylum Actinomycetota; class Actinomycetes; order Kitasatosporales; family Streptomycetaceae; genus Streptomyces; species Streptomyces arenae. The sequence continues at coordinate 4,544 of NZ_JAKQYH010000093.1, read as the reverse complement.
ACGAGAAGTCCTTCAACTCCGCCTCGCACGGCGCGGGCCGGCGCATGAGCCGCAACGCCGCCAAGCGGCGCTTCTCGACGAAGGACCTGGAGGACCAGACGCGGGGCGTGGAGTGCCGCAAGGACTCCGGGGTCGTGGACGAGATCCCCGGCGCCTACAAGTCGATCGACCAGGTCATCGACCAGCAGCAGGACCTGGTCGAGGTCGTGGCGAAGCTCAAGCAGGTCGTCTGCGTCAAGGGCTGACCGCGCGGTCCGTCACTTCGCGTGGCGGACCGCGTAGATCATGACGAAGGCGATGAGATGGATGCCGAAGAGGAAGTAGCCCAGGAAGTACCAGACCTGGCGTTCGTTCTTCGTCTCCTGTGCCAGGCGGGCCTTCTCCAGGTCCGCCGGCAGGGCCTTCGTCGGGTCGTCGTCCGGGGTCACAGGTCCCGGTGGACCTTCGTGTTCGAGGCCTGGGCGCGGGGGCGCAGGACCAGGAGGTCGACGTTGACGTGGCTCGGGCGGGTCACCGCCCACGTGATGGTGTCGGCCACGTCGTCCGCGGTCAGGGGCTCGGCGACGCCCTGGTAGACCTTCGCGGCCTTCTCCGCGTCGCCGCCGAAGCGGGTCAGCGCGAACTCGTCCGTCTTGACCATGCCCGGTGCGATCTCGATCACCCGGACCGGCCTGCCGACGATCTCCAGGCGCAGCGTCTCGGCGAGCACGTGGGAGCCGTGCTTCGCGGCGACGTAGCCGCCGCCGCCCTCGTAGGTGCCGTGGCCCGCGGTGGAGGAGACGACCACCACCGTGCCGTCGCCGCTCGCCTCCAGCTTGGGCAGCAGGGCCTGGGTGACGTTCAGGGTGCCGATGACGTTCGTCTCGTACATCGTGCGCCAGTCGGCCGGGTCGCCGGTGGCCACCGGGTCGGCACCGAGGGCGCCGCCCGCGTTGTTCACCAGGACGGCGATCGACTGGAACGCGGTGGCGAACTCGTCCACGGCGGCGCGGTCCGTCACGTCCAGCGGGTAGGCCGTGGCCTGGTGACCCGCCTCGGTGAGTTCCTTGGCCAGTGCCTCGATGCGGTCCTCGCGGCGGGCGGTGAGGACGACGCGGTAGCCGGCGGCGGCGAGGCCGCGGGCGGTGGCGGCGCCGATTCCGCTGCTCGCGCCGGTGACTACCGCGATGCGGGAGAGGGCCATGGGGGAGTGCTCCTCAGGGGGTTCAAGTGTGCGGGCCTGTTGGGGCAAGGATAGGTGGGGTGGCATTTCGGTCGTCGCGCCGGTGCGGGTGTGTGGGGGTTGATCGCGCAGTTCCCCGCGCCCCTGGCGGGGCGCGTTCAGCTCGCGTCAGTGATTTCTTGGGGCCCACATGATGAGTGCCATTCCGGTCAGGCAGATCGCCGCGCCCGTGAGGTCCCAGCGGTCCGGGCGGTAGCCGTCGGCCACCACGCCCCACAGGATCGAGCCCGCGACGAAGATGCCGCCGTACGCCGCCAGGATGCGGCCGAAGTGGGCGTCCGGCTGGAAGGTGGCGACGAAGCCGTAGGCGCCGAGGGAGAGGACGCCGCCGGTGATCCAGAGCCAGCCGCGGTGCTCCCGCACGCCCTGCCAGACCAGCCAGGCGCCGCCGATCTCGAAGAAGGCGGCGACGACGAACAGGGCGGCGGAGCGGAGGATCTGCATGGCCGCACACTGTCACGTCCGGGCGGTGTCACCTGATGGAGGGCGCCTGTGGCGGGGGTCCGGTGGCATACATCCGTACGAACGGCCGGAGTCGGACCGGGCGGCACGGATGGAACGGACGGGTGGCATGGACGTACGTCGTTGGGGGTTCGCGGTGGCCGTGGGCGCGCTGGTGCTGGGCGGGGGCGGGACCGCCTGGGCCGGGGACGCCGACCTGGAGGTGCACGGGTCCGTCGTGATGAGCGGGGACCTGGCGGAGGTCCGGGTGACCCCGCGCGACCAGGGGCCGGACCCGGTGACCGGTGCCAGTGTGCGGCTGCGCTGGTCGGCGCCCCTGGCGGACGACCAGCGGCTCCCGGACCGGTGCGCGCGCACCGGTGACCGTGAGGTGGTGTGCGGCACCGGTCCGCTGGCCGTGGACGTGCCCGGCGAGCAGCTGGTGGTTCCGGTACGGCTGCGGGAGCGGCCGGCGGAGGTGGTGCTCGAGGTGGACCTGGTGTGGGGCGGGGGCGCGGTCGACCACGACCGTACGAACGACTCGCAGCGGGTGCTCGTGCTGGCCACCGGGGACCCGTACGCCTTCTGACGCACGGAACCGGGGCGGGCGTCAGGTGCCGTTCGTGGTGCCGAAGGTCACCCGGTAGTAGCACTGGTGCTTGCAGGACATGGTCGCCGAGTCGTCGAAGGCGTACGAGTAGGCGTAGGGCGCGGCCAGTTTGAAGACCTGGGTGTAGTCGACCGGCCACTTGGCGGGGACGCAGTTCTCCCGGCCCGCCCAGGCGCCCCGGCAGCAGTAGGTGTCGCCGCCGAACGCCGCGCACGGGGGCTTGCAGCCGATCTCCTGGCCGTTCAGGAGGGTCTGCATCGCCTTGGGGCACTTGACCTCGGTGGTGCAGCGGCCCTGGTAGCAGCCGGCGGAGCTGACCGGGTCGACGGTCGTGGTGTGGGAGACGTTGATGTACATGGGCAGGTTCGAGCCGTCGACCATGCTGACGTCGTAGAAGTCCATGTCGTCGAAGGCGGCGAAGGTGAACTCGCCGAGGGTGGTGGGCGGGTTGCCGCCGGAGCAGACGCTGGTGCAGTCGCCGGAGGCGCACGTGCTCGCGGCCGTGGTGGCGCAGCCGGTGCGGCCCCAGATGCGGCCGCCCCAGTTGTCCGCCACGGTCACCGACATGCTCTGGCCGGGGGCCAGCCTGCGGCCGGCCGGGTAGACGGCGGTGTTGGTGACGACGGCCCAGACCGTCTTCCGGGTCTTGTTGACGACGGTGATCAGGCGTTTGCCGGCGGGGGCGGTGGTCGGCTGCTGCCGGGCCCGGCCCGAGGTGCCCGAGCCGGTGGCCGGTGTCCCGGTGGTCTTCGCCGACGCCCCGGCCGATGCCTTCGGCTTCGCCTTCGCCGACGGTGACGCGGAGGGTGTGGCGCCTCGGCTCGGTGCGGCCGACGGCGTGGGCGGGACGGTCCGCGATCCGGACGGCAGCGCCTCGGTGGTCCGGGCGCGGTCCGCGGTGCCGACGGTGTCGCTGCCGGACGGCGTCCAGGCGTTGTAGACGATCAGTACGGCCGTGACCGCGACGAGGGCTGCCACCGCGGCGTGCCACCAGCGGGGGCCTCGCGGTGGTCGCACGCCGTGTCTCCTGCGTCCTCGTGCCATCCTTGTGCCTTCCTCGGGCTGTGCCAGATGTGTGCCTTCCGCTCGGAGACCCCGTGGACGGGGTCCGTACAACACGAATTCCGGAGCCGGAACGGGTTCCGAAGCCGATCCGCCGTTTTTCTGTTGTCCCCGTGCGCCTCGGGCGGTCTCCGATCCGACAGCCGGATCCCTGCGTGGAGGAACAGACCCACATGATCGAGAACCATCGGAGAGGGCCTGACCCCGGCTTGGTCATGGCCGCCCGCGCGGGTGACGGACGGGCCCTGGAGGAGCTGGTGAGCCGTTGCCTGCCGCTGGTCTACAACATCGTCGGCCGCGCCCTGAACGGTCACGCCGACGTCGACGACGTCGTACAGGAGACGCTGTTGCGCATGGTGCGCGGGCTGCCGAAGCTGCGGGACCCGTCCGCGTTCCGGTCCTGGCTGGTGGCGATCACGATCCGGCAGGTACGGAACCGGGAGCAGTCGCGGGCCACGGACCGGGACCGCAGGGCGCACCTGGACGACGCGGAGACGATCACCGATCCCGCCCTGGACTTCGCCGGGCTGACCATCCTGCGGCTGGGGCTGACCGAGCAGCGCCGTGAGGTCGCCGAGGCGACGCGCTGGCTCGACCCGGACGACCAGGAGCTGCTGTCCCTGTGGTGGCTGGAGGAGACCGGCGAGCTGGAGCGCGCGGACCTCGCCGGTGCGCTGGGGCTGTCGGACCGGCACGCGGCGGTGCGGGTGCAGCGGATGAAGAAGCAGATGGAGATATCGCGGGGCGTGGTGCGGGCGCTGGGCGCCGAGCCGCGCTGCGCGGAGCTGGACCAGATCGCCGCGCCGTGGGACGGCACGCCGAGTCCGCTGTGGCGCAAGCGGTTCGCCCGTCATCTGCGCGGCTGTGGGGTGTGCCAGGGCCTGGAGCGGGGGCTGCTGCCGATGGAACGGCTGCTGGGCGGGCTGCCGCTGGTGGCCGTGCCGGCCAGTCTCGATCCGGCGCGGGTGCTGGCCCACGTCTGGGCGGCGACTACCGCGTCGCCCTCGGGGGCTTCGGGGGCCTCGGGCTCTTCGGGGTCCAAGGGTTCCTCGGGGGCTTCCGGCTCGGGGAGCGGTGGCGGTGGGGGCCGGGCGGCTCGGCGGGGGCACCGGCGGCTTGCGCGGACGGGCCGGCGGGTGGCGGGCAAGCAGGCCGTCGTCGGCGGCTCGGCGGCGGTCGCGGCCGTCGCGGTGGCCGCGCTGGTCGCCG